>NZ_JAQOSR010000202.1:0-13943 GCF_046718885.1 Bradyrhizobium sp. UFLA01-814
CGGCGCTCCTCACCATGAGGGTCTACTATTGTGCCGCAAAACAAGACCTCATCCTGAGGAGCCCGCCGAAGGCGGGCATCTCGAAGGATGGCCACGAGGACGCTGCCCGACAGATTTCTTTCCATATGCGATAGCCCCGCCCGCAAGCGGGAGAGGGACGTAGTCCCGTTGCGGATGCAATCGTCTCAGAACTTCCGCACCAGGTCCGGGGTGATCTCCTTCAGGCTGCGGATGCCGAGCAGCGCGAGATCGCGGTCGATCTCGGCATGCAGCAGCGAGATCGCGCGCGCCACACCGGCCTCGCCCGCGACCACGGCGGCATAGAGGAACGGCCGGCCGATCCAGACGAAGTCCGCACCGAGCGCCAGCGCCTTGATCACGTCAGTGCCGCGGCGGATGCCGCCGTCGACCATCACGGTCATGTTGCCCTTCTGCGCCGCGATCTCCGGCAGCGTGCGCAAGCCGGAGACGGTGTAGTCGAGCTGGCGGCCGCCATGGTTGGAGACCATGACGCCGTCGCAGCCATGCTCGCGCGCCAGCCGGGCGTCTTCCGGCGCGATCAGTCCCTTGACCACGAGCTTGCCGCTCCAGCGCTTGCGGATCAGCTCGACATGCTTCCAGGCCAGCTGGTCGCGGCTGCCGATGTTGCGCATCAGGTTCTTGGACAGCACCGGCGGGCCCTGCTTGGCGTCCATGTTCTCGAAATGCGGCATGCCGTGATTGAACACGGTGCGCGCCCAGGTGTTGAGCAGCCAGTCGGGATGGGTGATGGTGTCCCAGAACACCCGCGGCGTGATCTCGAGCGGCACCTGGAAGCCGTTGCGGATATTGTTTTCGCGGTTGGGCGGCACCGGCACGTCGGCGGTGACGACGAAGGTGTCGTAGCCGGCCGCTGCGACGCGGTCGACCAGCGGCTCGATCCGCTCGGGAAGGCCGGCGAGATAGGCCTGGTACCAGGCCGAAGGATTGGTGGCGCGAACGTCCTCCAGCGTGATCAGCGAGGAGGCCGACAGGATCATCGGGATGTTGGCGGCAGAAGCGGCGCGCGTCAGCACGATGTCGCCGCGATAGGCGCACAGCGCGGACGAGCCCATCGGCGGAATGCCGAACGGCGAGGCGTAGCTCTTGCCGAACAGCGTCGTGGTCTGGTCGCGGCCGGAGACGTCCTGCAGCACCCGCGGCACGAAGCCGTATTCCTCGAACGCCCGGCGATTGTCGGTGCGGGCCATATCGGTCTCGGCGCCGCCGGAGATGTAGCCGTAGAGGAATTTCGGCAGCAGCCGCCGCGCCTGCGGCTCGAAATCGTCGAGCGTGAGATAGCGCCGCAGATGCCGGGGTAGGGCGGGTGCAGCGCGGTTGACGGTTACGGGAGGCGGAGAGGGGGCTGCGGTCCGGTCGTGCACGTTGAG
The DNA here is from genome assembly GCF_046718885.1 of Bradyrhizobium sp. UFLA01-814. Taxonomy (NCBI): domain Bacteria; kingdom Pseudomonadati; phylum Pseudomonadota; class Alphaproteobacteria; order Hyphomicrobiales; family Nitrobacteraceae; genus Bradyrhizobium; species Bradyrhizobium sp. UFLA01-814. Next base: position 1,410 of record NZ_JAQOSR010000202.1, read on the forward strand.
CGTTTCCGTTGTTCTTGGTTCTTGGTCGGAAGGCCAGACTAGCGCCTGCCGGCGGGCCCGACAAATTTCTCGTTGAACTTGTTGACGGACTGGTTGACGTCGCTGAGCGTCTTGCGGGTCTCGGCGATCATGGCGCCGGATTTCTTGTCGAAGCTCTGGATCAGCTCGCGCAGCGAGATCACGGTCGGCAGCAGCTCGCCGCCATATTTGTCGCTGCCGAAGCTCTTCAGGAACTTGTCCGCCGCGGTCATCTTGGCGTCGACCGCGCTGATCCCGTCGTCGGCGGCGTCGATGAAGCCGGCGATCAGCTCGCCATTGCCGGACAGCGAGTTGGTGAAGTTCTCGAGCCCGAGCAGCGAGTCCTTGATGTCGGCCTCGTTCTCGCTGATGACGCGGTCGACATTGCGCAGCGCGACCCGCAGCTTCTCCTGGATTCCCATCGTGCCTTCGGCGTCGGCCGTCAGCTCGGGAATGCCGTCGGCGCCGAGCGTCGGCGGCGGAGCATCGTCGGTGCCGCCGGTGAAGGAGATCGAGGCGATCCCGGTCAGGCCCTGGAATTCGAGGCCGGCCTGGGTGTCCTTCTTGATCGGGGCGTTGCCTTCGATCCGCGTCATCGCCACCACGCGGTGCCGGTCGAGCCTGATCGAGACCACCTCGCCGATCCGCACGCCGGCAAAGTTGACGCTGCCGCCGCGGCGCAGGCCGGAGGCCGAGCCCTCGAAGATGACGCGGAACGGCACCATCCGCTTGATGCCGGCATAGCGCTGATAGCCCAGCCAGCCGCCGAGCGAGCCGGCGATCAGGGCCAGCGTCAGGGTGCCGATCAAGAGATTGCTGGCGCGCGCCATGCGTAAAACCCGTCTGCGAAGCAGACTTCCACCGATAGCGGATTTGCCGCCGATAGTCACCGCACCTGACCCCACTTGACCCTCTCCGCGTAAGAACGGGGAGAGGGAACGATGGAGACGTGCTCTTCCGGCAGTCACGCCGCCGACTGCTTCCGCGACGCCGCGAAGACGCCGGCCAGCACCAGCGCGAAGCCGATGAAGTGGAAGGCCTGCGGATGCTCGCCGATGAACACGATCGACATGATGGTGCCGAACACCGGAACCATGTGGAAGAACGGAGCGGCGCGGTTGGCGCCGATCAGCTGCACACCGCGGTTGAAGCACAGATAGGCCAATGTCGAGGGGAACACCGCGACATAGAACAGCGACAGCAGATTGTTGATCGTGAGCTGCATCACCGGACGCGCGCCGAGTTCCCAGATGTAGAGCGGGATCAGGACAAGCGCGCCGCAGCCGAAGGTGAAGGCGGCGACCGAAAGGCCGTGGATTTTGGGCCGCTTCAGGGTCAGCACCGAATACAGCGCGAAGATCACCAACGCGACGATGAAGATCAGATCGCCCTTGTTGAACTCGATCTTCGACAGCGTCGTGAGATCGCCGTGCAGCAGGATCACCAGCACGCCGGCGAGCGACAGCAGCACGCCGAACAATTGCGCCAGCGTCAGCCGTGCGCCGAGCAGGATCAGCGACCACAGCGCGACCACCAGCGGTGCCGCGGATTGCAGCAGCAGTGTGTTGAGCGCCTGGGTGTGCTCGAGCGCCCAGTATTGCAGCGTGTTGAAGGCGCTGATGCCGGTGATCGACATCAGCACCATGATGCCGAGATTGTTGCGGATCACGGGCCAGTCGCGGACGAGGTGTTTCCAGGCAAACGGCAGGATGATCAGGAATGCCGCCGACCAGCGCAGGAACGACAGCGTCACCGGCGGAATGTGGCCGGCGGCGAGGCGGCCGACGATCGCATTGCCGGCCCAGCATGTCGCGGTGATGCAGAGCAGCAGATAGGGCTGGTTGGCGATCCAGGAGCCGGCCGCAGGCGTTGATGTGGTGGAATCGGAGGCAGACATAAAGAGGGCCCGGGTTCACGACGCCGCGGCCTGCCCGGCTGGCACCGCCGGGCCGGTATGGATCTCCCCGGCTCGGATCACAGACACGGATTCCGCCATTCCATCAATGGGGATAGACGCATCGCGACCATGCGCGAAGACCCCTTCACCAAGGCAGCATCACGGCGCTTTGCTCGGGCCGGCGTGCGCCTCTAAGGCCTGATGAGACAAGGTTGGCGGCATCGGAAGTTCACCTCTCCCTTGGGAGAGGTCGATTTGCGCAGCAAATCGGGTGAGGGGTTACGCTCTATCGAGAGAGCAAGAACCCTCACCCGGATTGCTTCGCAATCCGACCTCTCCCCAACGGGGAGAGGTGAACCGAGATCGTGCCAAGCCGATTCAACCAAGACTTATCCCGCCCTAGCCGGTCTCCGGCGGCGTGGTCTGGCGCTTGACGATCTGCTCGGCGAGCTCGATCAGGATCCGCTTGGTGTCGGGGTCCTGCACGTCGCGAAACACCCGCAGCATGCGCAGTTCGAGCAGGGACTGCAGCGATTCCGCCGTCTGCCCGGCTTGCGTCGGCGCTGCCGTCACCGGCCGGCGATTGAGGATGTCGGCGGCGATTCCGAGCATCTCGGCAACGGTCGCCAGGCGACCGGTATCGATTTTCACCGTGCCGTCGACGCCGTTCTTTTGCAGGGAGGCGCCGGCGCACAGGATCTCGGCGAGATCCGCCTGCGACAGCCCGATTGCGCGCCAGCGCGCCTGCACCAATTGGTCGATCTGGTCGTCCTGTGATGTGCTCATGATGCGTTCAGACCATCTCCAGCTCGGTCCGTGGACAGCATTTCCGCTACGAAAGTTGGTAGCAAATGAACCAGCGGTTCGTCGCGATGGGACTTCTACGGATCATGCGGCTGGACAACGGGTCCTGCCGTACCGGGCAACGTGCAGGATGATCCGCGTCTCTACGCCAGCCGGGCAGTCGCGCCGGACGGGCACCGGAGTGCGCACCCTGGTCTGGGATGCGCGCGTCAGCGTCATCCGGCCCTGGCCTTATTATCAAGACCATGCGCGAATGCAATCAGGGGGCGACCGGGAAGATCAATCCAACCCGGATGTGTGACCGCGCCACAGATCGTGGTGTTTGGTCCTGGCAGGGCGATGCGGTCGGCATGGCGGCAGCCCCGGGAGCACCGCCATGGCTGCGCGGCGCCGCTCACAAATCGATGATCCCGAGCGCGATGCTCTTGGCCACCCCGTGGGTCTTGTTGGAAGCCTCGAGCTTGCGCAGCGCCTGCTTGATGAAGCCTTCCACCGTCTCCGGCGAAATGCCGAGGATCTGCGCGGTGTCGGCCACGGTCTTGCCGCGCGCCGCCCAGGCGATCACTTCCTTTTCCCGCCCGGTGAGCTTGATGGTCTCGGCGGCGTCCGCGGGTTTGAGGATGGTCGGCGCGTTGCGCTGGTCGCGGTTGACGATATCCATCGCCCGCTGCACCCAGTAGATCATCAACAGATGCAGTTCATGGCGATGGCAGACGAACAGCTTGTCGAAGTCGCGCCGCTCGTCTTCCCAGAAGAACACCGTCGAGCTCGAATGCACGGCGCCGAGCCGGTCGCGATAGTGGAACGGCACGACAAAGCCGTCCTTGAATCCGAACTCCCGGGCGGCATCCATCGTCTTGACCTCGGGCGGTCGCTTGCGTCCGCTTCGCTCCGGCAGCTTCAGGCTGCTCCAGCTGAACGGCGTGTTGGTGCGTCGTGACCGCGCCAGCGCCGGATCGGCATGAACGAACTCGTTCTGCACATACGCCCGCTTCCAGGCGTCGGGAAATGTGCCGATATGATAGGGCAGATCGAGGTCGGGCCGGCCGGCATCGACAAAGGCAAAGCCCGAGAAGCCGTAGTTCTGGACAACGCGGTGCAATGACGAGCTGAGCTCGTCGATGGTATCCGACGCCTCGATGGTCGAAATCGCGTCTACCAGGCCCATTACTAAAACCCCCGGTTTCCGGGGGTACCACAGTTAACCCCTTTCGTTCCAGATGTTCTGCATTTGGAGGAAGGGATAATGCCGCATTTATTGGACGGCTATCATGCACTCATCACCAGGGAAGAGCTTGATCCGGCGCATGTCGGGGCGATGTTGCGGCTGCGCAAACGCCTGTTCGTCGATCATTGCGGCTGGCTTCTGACCACGGTCGGGGATGCCGAACGCGATCAGTTCGACTGCTGGTATACCGAGCACTGCCTGTTGTTCTCCGGCGTCGAGCTCGTCGGTGGCTTCCGGGCGATCCGCACCGATTATCCCTACCTCACCGCGTCGGTCTTCCCGCAGCTTGCGGTGCGCCGCTTTCCGAGCCGTCGCGATGCCTGGGAGATCAGCCGCTTCGGCGTGCTGCCTGGTGTCGCGAGGTCGCAGACCGCGCGCGTGAACTACGCGCTGATGTTCCGCTTCGCGGAGCTGCGCGGAGCGAAGGCGCTGGTGGCGCTGGCCGACCTCTCCTATGAGCGTTTTCTCACCCGCATGGACATCCGCACCCGCCGCTACGGCCCGCCGCAGGTGATCGGCAATGATCGCATGGGCCGCCCGCTGACGGCGCTCGCCGGAGAAATCCCGCTCGGTCTCGCCGCCAATCCCGGCCTGACCAAATTCCTCGACCTTGGACGGCAATTGGAGATCCACGATGCCTCACATGTTCTCGGACGTTCGAGCATTCCAGCGTGATCCGCTGCGTCTGCTGTTGACGCGCGGCAACGAGTCCGCGCTGGGGCTGGTGCCGTTGCGGCTCGGTCCCGCGCCCGTCTTCCTGGTGAACGATCCCGATCTGCTGCGCCCGATCCTGAAGGCGCCGGAGACCGACATCGGCAAGGGCAAGCTGATCAAGAAGCTTTCGCCGGTGCTCGGCCGCAGCTCGCTGATGCTGAGCGGCGAGGAGCACAAGCGGCGGCGGGCGGTGCTGCAGAAGCACATGGCCAAGGGCAGCGTCGAGAAATTCCTGCCGCATATGTGCGCCGAGATCCGCGCGGTCGGCGCCAGCCTGGCGCGGCTCGGATCGTTCGATCCGCACCATGTCACCGCAATGCTGGCGCTGCGGACGATCTGCGTCGCGATCTTCGGCTCCCAGGTGATGTCGTCCGGCGACGAGGAAGCCCTGGTTCAGGCGGTGGGCGCGATCGAGGACGATCTGGCGGAAGAGATGTTCCGCGCGTTGCCGTTCGGTCCTGTGGCCTGGTATCGGCGGCGCAAGAACCGGGTCTGTGCCAAGCTCGCGATGTCGACGGTGGTACAGCGCCTGCGCCGCAAGGCGGGCTCGAGCAGCGCGCTGCGCGATCTCGAGGCGCTCGGCCTGACCGATCGCGATCTCGAGGACGAGATCCTGACATTGCTGCTGGCCGGCCATCACACCACAGGTTCGACTGCGGCGTGGATGTTCTACCAGATGGCTGCCGATCCCGCCCTGATGGACGAGATTGCCGACGAGGCGGCGGAGTGCCTCGGCGACGACGGCGAGTTGCGACTCGACGCGGTGAAGCGCGCCAATCTGAGCGCGACGCTGGTCAAGGAGGTCTGCCGGCTCTATCCCAGCGCCTGGTGGTTCTCGCGCGAGGTGATGCAGCCGGTGACGATCGGCGGGCGCGATCTCAAGGTCGGCACCTCGCTTCTGATCTGCCCCTGGCAATTGCAGCGCGATCCCAGGCATTTCGAGGATCCGGACCGCTTCCTGATGACGCGGCGCTACAACACCGACGCCTACATCCCGTTCGGCGCCGGCCCGCGCGCCTGCGCCGGGATGGGGGTTGCGATGCTCGAGCTGCAACTGCTCGCGCTCGAGATCGCCGCGGCCTATCGCTTCACCGGCGTCAGCCCGAATCCGGCGCCGTGGCCGAAAGCCTCGGTGACGCTGATTCCCCCGCCGATGACAATCGACATCGAAGTCCGCGAGACGCGCTCGCGCATCCCGCATCTCGGCGAGGAAGCCGAGCATCTGCCGTACATCCCAGCCGTGGGTGCGGCGTCCATCAGCACACTACAATCGGTATCCCAATGACAACTCAGCTAACAACGGCCAGCGCCGGGCAAAGGGCCATGGATCAAGTGCAAGTGCGCAGTTTGCGCGACGTCATCGCTGTCCTGATCGAGCAGCGCAGCATCGTGAGGGCGGCCGGCGCAAGCTTCGCCGCGCATCTGCTCGACCTCGCGATCATGCAGCTGCGGCTCAACGTCAACGACATTACGGCGGAGGAATTATCCGGTCTGTCCGACTTCGTCGGCGCGGAGTTCATGAGGGACAAATCCTCGCATTGATCGCGGCGACCGGTCTTCGGATCGGTCTTGCGTAGGATCAGTCTCGCGCAGGATCAGTCCTGCGTCGCCACCAGCGGCTTCATCATGGCGCCGGCGGCAAGCGCGGCGTCGTTTGGATCGATCTCGATCTGCAGGCCGCGCTGGCCGCCATTGACGAAGACCGTGACGTGGGTGAGGGCGGTCTCGTCGATCGCGGTCGGGACCTTCTTCTTCTGGCCGAACGGGCTGATGCCGCCGACATGATAGCCGGTCAGCCGTTCGGCGTCGGCTGGGCGCATCATCTTGGCCGACTTTCCGCCGAGGGCGGCGGCAAGCTTCTTCATGCTGACCTCGCAGTCGGACGGCACCACGGCGCAGACCGGCTTGCCGTCGACCTCCGCCATCAGCGTCTTGAGCATGCGATTCGGGTCGACGCCGAGCGCCTCGGCCGCCTGCAGCCCGATGCTCTCGGCGCTGGAATCGTAGACATAGGTGTGAAGCTTGAAGGCAATGCCGAGCTTGCGCAGCGCCATCGTCGCTTGTGTGGAATTGGGCATGGACCCTGCCGGTTAATCTAGGTGAATGATCGCCGTAATAAGAGCTGCGATCAATCCGCAGCACGTCTGGCGTCACGTTGCCGGAACATTAAATTCCCGCCAGCCCGGCGCGGCCGGGCGCAGCATGGAATTTAATGGGGATATCAAAGGGTTGTAGCTCGTCTAAAAGGCGTAAACGGGCCCCTTCTTGCTTGCGCAGCCGATCCGCTTCCTTTATCCGGTAGGCGCCTTGCGTGCGCGCGGCCGGGCGCCGCGATTTAGGCTGGGCATATCAATGCAGGTCGCTGTGGGCGGACGCGTTTTCGCCGCGATCATGGTCTGAAAACACCTGAAGGGAACATCTTCGCAATGGCCAATGTTGTCGTCGTCGGCGCCCAATGGGGTGACGAAGGGAAGGGCAAGATCGTCGACTGGCTGTCGGAACAGGCCGACATCGTCGTGCGCTTCCAGGGCGGCCACAATGCCGGCCATACGCTCGTGATCAATGGCGAGACCTACAAGCTGGCGCTGCTGCCCTCCGGCGTGCTGCGTCCGAACAAGCTCGCGGTGATCGGCAATGGCGTGGTGTTCGATCCGCAGGCCTTCCTCGACGAAGTCGCCAAGCTGAAGGGGCAGGGCGTTGCGGTCGGACCGGACAATCTGCGGATCGCCGAGAACGTCACGCTGATCCTGCCGCTGCATCGCGAGCTCGACGCCCTGCGCGAATCCGGTAACGCCATCACCTCGATCGGCACCACCCGCCGCGGCATCGGCCCGGCCTATGAGGACAAGGTCGGCCGCCGCGCCATCCGCCTGATGGACCTCGCCGACCTCGACACCCTGCCGCACAAGATCGAACGCCTGCTGGCGCATCACAATGCGCTGCGCCGCGGCCTCAACCTCGCGGAGATCGACGGCAAGAGCATCCTGAGCGAGCTGTCGGCGATGGCGCCGAAGCTGCTGCCCTATGCCGAGACGGTGTGGCGGCTCCTGGACCTCAAGCGCCGCGAGGGCAAGCGCATCCTGTTCGAGGGCGCGCAGGGCGCGCTGCTCGACGTCGACCACGGCACCTATCCCTATGTGACGTCGTCCAACACGGTGGCGGCACAGGCCGCGACCGGCACCGGCCTCGGCCCGGGCGCGGTCGGCTATGTGCTGGGCATCTGCAAGGCCTACACCACCCGGGTCGGCCAGGGTCCGTTCCCGACCGAGCTGAACGACGAGATCGGCGAGGAAATCGGCCGTCGTGGCAAGGAATTCGGCGTCAATACCGGGCGCAAGCGCCGGGTCGGCTGGTTCGATGCCATGCTGGTGCGACAGACTGTCCGCACCTGCGGAATTGCCGGGCTGGCGCTGACCAAGCTCGATATTCTGGACGGGTTCGACAGCATCAAGGTCTGCATCGGCTACAAGCTCGACGGCAAGGAAATCGACCATCTGCCGGCGGGTGAGGGCGCGCAGGCCCGGGTCGAGCCGATCTATGAGATCATCGAGGGCTGGAAGCAGCCGACGGCCAATGCGCGGTCCTGGGCGGATCTGCCGGCCCAGGCCATCAAATACGTTCGCCGGGTCGAGGAATTAGTGGGGTGTCCGATCGCCCTGCTATCCACCAGCCCGGAGCGTGAAGATACTATTCTGGTACAGAATCCGTTCGAGGCTTAACGGGATATTACCTATATCCCTCCAATTGTGTGGAAATGGCTGACTACTACCCGCTGATCGCCCGCGCCATCGCCGGATTGGACCCCAACGCCCCCGGCGAAGCCCGCCGTGCGCTGTATGCGCGGGCGCGAACGGCGTTGATCCAGCAGCTCCGCGGCGTGCAGCCGCCGCTCTCCGAATCCGAGATCACCCGCGAACGGCTGTCGCTGGAAGAGGCGGTTCGCAAGGTCGAGTCCGAGGCCGCGCAGCGCGCCCGCGAGGCGTCGCGTCCCGGTGGCGCGGCCGCTGCCCGCGGCAGCCGCGCCAATGCCCGGCCGCCCGAGGCCGGCCCCACCGACACTGCCGCGCGCCCGCGGCCCCCGGCCGAACCCCGTCCGCCGCGTAATTTGCGCCCCGATTCGCCGCCGCCGGTCCCGCCGCGGCCGCAGAACCCGCCGGGTCCCGAGACCCAGGCGCCGCCGGCCCGGCCGGGCCCGCCCCGCCGCGGTCCGGAAGGCGCGCCGTCGCCGGTGCCGCCGGCCGCGCCGGGCGTGCGCGGCTTCCGCGACATCACCGCCGATGCCGACGATCTCGGTCGGGCCGCGGCGCAAGCCAGCCGCAACGCGCGCAAGACCTACGCCAACGTGCCGTCGCCCTCGCCGGAATTCGACCGGCTCGAGCCGAGCCTGGAGAATCGCGGCGGCGATCCCGAGGCGCCGTATTCCTACGACGAGTCGATCGAGGAGGCCGAGCGCTACACCCCGCAGCCGCCGCAGGGTCCGCCGCCGCAGCGGTCGCGGGCCGGCAACGGCGAGCGCGAGCCGAAGAAGCCGCCGCGCGTCGGGTCGATGTTCCCGTTCAAGACCGCGATCGTGATCGGCATCCTGCTGATCCTGGTCGGCACCGGCATCCTGTTCCGGCAGCAGGCCATGACCCTTGTCAGCAGCCTGTTCAAATCCTCGGCCCCGGTCGAGGCGCCGAAGGATGCCGCGTCGACGCCTGCGAGCAAGAAGATCACCGACCGCGTCGGCCAGCCCTCGTCGTCGGGTGAGACGGTCGCCCCGGTGGCGCAGCGCGTCGTGCTGTATGACGAGGACCCGTCGGATCCGAAGGGCAAGCAGTATGTCGGTTCGGTGGTCTGGCGCACCGAGCAGGTCAAGGGATCTGGCAACCAGAAGCCCGACATCGCCGTGCGCGCCGACATCGACATCCCCGATCGCAAGTTCAAGATGACGATGTCGTTCCGCCGCAACACCGATTCATCGCTGCCGGCGAGCCATACCGCGGAATTGACCTTCATCCTGCCGCAGGACTTCGCCAATGGTGGCGTCGGCAACGTGCCGGGCATCCTGATGAAGTCGAACGAGCAGGCGCGCGGCACGCCGCTGGCCGGGCTCGCGGTCAAGGTCACCGACGGCTTCTTCCTGGTCGGCCTCTCCAATGTCGATGCCGACCGCTCGCGCAACCTGCAGCTCTTGAAGGAGCGCTCGTGGTTCGACGTGCCGCTGGTCTACACCAACCAGCGCCGCGCCATCATCGCGATCGAAAAGGGCGCCCCCGGCGAGCGAGCCTTCAACGAGGCATTCGCGGCGTGGGGTGAGTAGCGGCCTTAGCTCTCGCCTCGGTTGCCAGCAATGTCATCGCCCGGCTTCGTCCGGGCGATTCCGTATCGCAGCAAGATCTGCGGCTGTTGCAGCGCATTCGACGCGCAGCGCTCCGGAACATCGCCGCGGCTTTCGATTTTTCCCTAGAACCGTCGCGCGACCGCGTTACACTTGGCTGACGTCGGCAGGGGCACGCCATGAAACGCTATCTGATCTTCGCAGCCATCGGGCCGTTCATCGGCGGCTTCCTGCTGCTGCTCATGACCACCTATCAGTCCGGCTACTGGACCGAGACCAGTGGCGGCGAGGTGACCAAGCTGCTCGTCGTGTTCGTGAAGTCACTGCAGTACAATTATCTGTTCGGCATCGTGCCGTCGCTGATGTTCGGTGCGATCGACGACATCCTGATGCATGTGAAGCGGATCGCGCCGGTGGTGCGGATGCTGCTCGTCGGCGCGGTGGCGTTCGTTGGCGCGGCGCTGACCTACGCCTCGCACGGCTCCGAGAGCGGCGCAGTGCAGTTCATCCTGTACGGAATGGTCGGCTTCATCCCGGGCGTGATCACGTCCTGGCTGGCGCACAAATATGCCGAAGAGCTGCACGCGCCGGCGCAGCCGGCTTCGCAGCACTAGGCGTCTACTCTTTACCAAGGGAAAAGCAGAAATCGCGACCGGCGAGTTCTGGCCCAACGGCGAATGATCGCATCGGGATCGGACAGGGGCCGCGCTCAACGCACGGCGCGGAATAGATCACCCATTGCGGTAGTCCTGTCAGCGCACCAGACGGCCGGACGGCCAGCGCACTTCACATAACTGTCATATCATCGTCACGCAAACGTAGTCCCAATGTCATGCCCGCGTCGTCCTCGTGACCCGCGGCCGCCCGGGGCCGCGGCGATGCCGATCTCGGGCCTGCTCTATTCTGTGTTCGCGCATTTATTTCAGCCGTCGCTGCAGACGACCGGGACGCACGGGATCTGCGTCCGGATTCGGGGAAAGGAATTTCGAGTGGCAGATGCAAGCTTCAGCCTTCTGACAGGCAACAGTATCGAAACGCGCCTGGTCCGAGCCGGCGGCGTGATCTTTCGCGAGGGCGAGCAGGCCAACGAGCTCTTCGTGATCAAGAGCGGCTATGTGCGCATTCAGGTCGGCAACAAGACCATGGCGGATCTGGCGCCCGACACGATCTTTGGCGAGATGGCGTTGATCGACAACGAGCCGAGGAGCGCGACCGCCACAGCGCTCACGGATGTCGAGCTCGTCCCGGTCTCGGAAAAGCAGTTTCTCTTCCTCGTGAGCCAGACGCCGCATTTTGCCCTGAAGGTCATGCGGACGCTGGCGCAGCGGCTCCGAACCATGAACAAGGGCGTCTACTGAACGCGAGCACGGCAGAGCCTCGAGGTAACGGCCTTGAAGGTGACACAGTGGTAATGTGACGCAACTTGAACCGCCTGCCTGCGTTACCATGTGATGGCCATGTCCGAGGACGACATCTTCACGCCCCACGCCGCGCGATCGCGGCCGCCTTTTGGCGGCGCGCAGGCGCGCAGCAAGGTCATCGACCAGGACGGGCGCGAGCTCGCCGATGGTCCGCTGCATCCGCAGTTCCAAAGTTTTCAGGGAGCCTTTCAGGAAGGCTTCCAGTTCGACTTCCGCAACTCCAGCGCCAATCCATTCGGCAGTCTGACGCGCGAGCAGCGGCTGGCGCGGCTGGAGATGATCGCAAAGCTGCTCGACGTCGCCTTCATCGTGCCGGGCACCAATGTGCGCTACGGCATCGACGGGCTGATCGGCCTGATCCCCGTGGTCGGCGATATCATCACCACCGCGATCTCGCTGTGGCTGGTGCGCGAGGCCCGTTTGTTGGGTGCGCCCTGGCACATCACCGCGCGGATGCTCGCCAACGTCGCCGTCGACGGCGTGATCGGCATGGTGCCGGTGGCGGGCGATGCGTTCGACGTCATGTTCCGCGCCAATATCCGCAATGTGCGGATGCTGCGGCGCTGGCTCGACAAGCAGCCGAGATCGTAGGGCGAATAATCCGGACCCGAAGGGCCGCGCGAGCGCAAGGTGCGCAGGCGTTTTCAGGTCAGGTCATGCGCGGATCAGTCCCCCCAAAACAAAAGCCCCCGGATCGATCCGAGGGCTTTTCGTTGAGCGAAGAGCAGAAAGCTTATGCGGCGTCAGCGTCGGTCTGGCTGGCGGCCGGGCGCGGACGACGCGGCAGCGGGAAGGCCTCGCTCTCATAGAGCGAGCGGATGCCGTTCTGGTCGAAACGGGCTTCCTCGACCTGGAGATAGGCGCCGTTCAGCGAGTCCGCCGGCAGCTGCTCCATCGCGAACTGCACGGCCTCGGCAGCGGTGCCGAAACGGCGGTAGGCGAAACCCGCCCGCTTCTTCTTGCGGATCGCGGCAGGGAACAGTTCGGCGGATGTGTTATAGTTGAACGGACGCAGGGGACGCATGGTCGACGACCTCTTGTGTTCTTTTCAGTTGGCGTTGCGAAAGGGATTTTGGGGGACGGCGGCCTATTATCGGCGGCGCGCCGTACATGTCATTTCGACCCCTAATAT
>NZ_JAQOSR010000203.1:0-13494 GCF_046718885.1 Bradyrhizobium sp. UFLA01-814
CTACAAGACCTTTCTGCAGAACCAGACGGCACGCACTGTGCGCTGGCAGGAAAGCATCGGCCTCGATGTGCTCGTCCATGGCGAGTTCGAGCGCAACGACATGGTGCAGTACTTCGGTGAGCAGCTCTTAGGATTCGCCTTCACCGAGAACGCCTGGGTGCAGTCCTACGGCTCGCGCTATGTCAGGCCGCCGATCTTGTTCGGCGACGTGTCCCGTCCGAAGCCGATGACGGTCGAATGGTGGCAGTATGCGCAGTCGCTCACCACAAAGCCGGTGAAGGCGATGCTGACCGGCCCGGTCACCATCCTGAATTGGTCCTTCGTCCGCGACGACATTCCGCGCAGTCAATCCTGCCGCCAGATCGCGCTCGCCATCCGCGACGAGGTTACAGATCTCGAAGCCGCCGGCGCTGGCATGATCCAGATCGACGAGGCAGCCTTGCGCGAAGGCCTGCCGCTACGGCGCTCGGAGTGGGCAACCTATCTCGACTGGGCGGTAGAATGCTTCCGCATCTGCTCGTCCGGCGTCGGGGACGAGACCCAGATCCACACCCATATGTGCTACTCGGAATTCAACGACATCATCGACGCGATCGGCACGATGGATGCGGACGTGATCTCGATCGAGACATCGCGATCGAAGATGGAGCTGCTGGACGCATTCCGGAACTACCGCTATCCGAACGAGATCGGACCCGGCGTCTACGACATCCACTCGCCGCGTGTGCCTGAGGTGACCGACATGACCGGGCTGCTCAAGCTGGCGCGGCAGCGCCTGTCCGACGACCAGCTCTGGGTCAACCCGGATTGCGGCCTGAAAACCCGTAAATGGGATGAGGTCCGGCCGGCGCTCGTCAATATGGTGGCAGCCGCGCGCGAGCTGCGGGCAGCAGGCTGATGTCAGCGAGGCTGCCGATGCAATTCTGGATCAAATGCAACCGCTACGGCAAAGCGGAACCCTATTATGTCAACATCTCGCTCGTTAGCGGCGTGTCGCGTGAGCGCGACAAGACAATCCTCGAATTCGTCGGCGCTCAAACCATCGAGGTGCACGAAACGCCAGAAGAGATTCTGGCGCTTCACCTCGGTACGTCTGCCGGACAACGCATCTGACTCGCAAGGTTGGAGCATGATCGTCTGAGACTGATTCGATTTGGTATTCCCGAATTAGGTGAGTTCTGATTCAAGGTGCTGACCGGGCTGGAGGCCAGCATCCCGTGGGGCAAGCCTATTCGCTCCATTTCCACGAGAGGGGCGTTTTGCACGCGCCAAGCCAGTGCGGTGGTCCTTCGCGCCGCATGCGTGATCCTCGAACAGCTGACGCCAATCAACGCCGGCGGCGAGCATCGCGCCTTCAAGTCCGTGGTCCGGCGGTCGGAGTCCGGCGATACGCCGCATGCGGCCAACCAACATAGGCGGATACCCATCGGAAATAGGTTTCCGTTTGGCAGCGCATGGCGAAGAGTTTTCCGCATATTTTCGCGCCACCAGGCTTTTGGCTTAAGGGGCTACTACAAGATTCGGTAGATGGCTAAAGCCAAATTGAGGCCCTAGGGTCGGGTCGCGCTCCCCGCCTGTCATCATATCATCGACGAACAGAAGTGAATGCAAGCGCACGTGAAGCGGCGGCCCGCAGGGCCTGCCCGTCACCTTCCGCCCTTCCATCGCTTAGTGGAGTAACATCATGTCCGAACATCCCTTGCCGACGCTGCCGATGTGGCGCGTCGATCACATCGAGCCGTCGCCCGAGATGTTGGCGCTACGCGCCAAGGCGCCGATCCACCGCGTGCGCTTCCCATCGGGGCACGAAGGCTGGTGGGTGACAGGCTACGACGAGGCCAAGGCGGCGCTGTCGGATGCGGCGTTCCGGCCCGCGGGAATGCCGCCGGCGGCATTCACTCCGGATTCGGTGATTCTCGGTTCGCAGGGATGGCTGGTCTCGCACGAGGGAGGCGAGCATGCCCGGTTACGCACGATCGTGGCGCCGGCCTTCAGTGACGGCAGGGTGAAGCTGCTTGGACAGCAGGTTGAGGCGATCGCCGCGCAGCTGTTCGAGACGCTGGCGGCCCAGTCCCAGCCCGCCGACCTGCGGCGCCACCTCTCCTTTCCGCTTCCGACCATGGTCATCAGCGCGCTGATGGGCGTGCTCTACGAGGATCACGCCGTTTTCGCCGAACTGTCCGACGAAGTGATGACGCACCAGCATGAAAGCGGCCCGCGCTGCGCGTCGCGCCAGGCCTGGGAAGAACTGCGCGCCTACATTCGCGGCAAGATGCGGGACAAGCGCCAGGATCCGGGCGACAACCTGCTGACGGATCTGCTCACGGCGGTAGACCAGGGCAAGGCAACCGAGGAAGAGGCGATCGGCTTGGCTGCGGGCATGCTGGTGGCAGGGCACGAGAGCACCGTCGCGCAAATCGAATTCGGCCTGCTGGCTATGTTCCGCCATCCGCAACAGCGCAAACGCCTGGTCGGCGATCCATCCCTGGTGGACAAGGCGGTGGAGGAAATCCTGCGCATGTACCCGCCGGGCGCCGGCTGGGACGGCATCATGCGCTATCCGAGGACCGATGTGACCATCGCGGGCGCGCATATTGCCGCGGAAAGCAAGGTGCTGGTCGGCCTGCCGGTGACGTCGTTTGATCCACGCCATTTCGACGCCCCGGAAAACTTCGACATCGGACGCGAGGAAAATCCGCACCTGGCGTTCTCTTACGGACCGCACCACTGCATCGGCGCAGCGCTGGCGAGACTCGAACTCAAGGTAGTGTTCGGTTCGATCTTCCGGCGTTTTCCTGCACTGCGCCTGGCCGTGGCGCCCGAAGAACTGAAGTTGCGCAAGAAGATCATCACTGGCGGGTTCGAGGCGTTTCCGGTGCTCTGGTGATGCGCGGACCCGCTGGGGATCGCAACCTTCTCTGCAATTTGCCGGCACGCGCTCCCGTCAGAACAGCCAGCCAATAGGGTACCAAAATGGACGTGCAAGAAGCCACGGCAGCATGTCGGGATGCCTTCGCCGAACTGGCGTCGCCAGGGTGCCTCCACGACCCGTATCCGTTCATGCGGTGGTTGCGCGAGCACGATCCGGTGCATCGCTCAGCGTCTGGCCTGTTTCTCTTGAGCCGCCACGCCGACATCTACTGGGCCCTCACGGCCACGGGCGATGCGTTTCGGGGACCGGCGCCGGGCGAACTGGCGCGCTATTTTCCGCGTGCGGCCACCAGCCTGTCGCTCAATCTACTGGCGTCCACGCTAGCGATGAAGGACCCGCCGACGCATACGCGTCTGCGCCGGCTGATCTCGCGCGATTTCACCATGCGTCAGATCGACAACCTGCGGCCCAGCATCGCGCGCATCGTCGCAGCGCGCCTGGACGGCATGACTCCCGCGCTGGAGCGCGGGGAGGCAGTGGACCTGCATCGGGAATTCGCGCTGACCTTGCCGATGCTGGTCTTCGCCGAACTGTTTGGCGTGCCGCAGGACGACATGTTCGGGCTCGCCGCCGGCGTCGGCGCGATTTTGGAAGGCCTGAGCCCGCATGCCAGCGATCACCAGCTCGCCGCGGCGGACGCGGCCAGCGCCAGGGTGCAGGCCTACTTCGGCGACCTCGTACAGCGCAAGCGCACCGATCCCCGCGACGACATCGTATCGATGCTGGTCGGTGCCCACGACGACGATGCCGACACGCTGTCGGATGCGGAGTTGATCAGCATGCTGTGGGGCATGCTGCTAGGCGGCTTTGTCACCACTGCCGCGACCATCGACCATGCGGTCCTCGCGATGCTGGCGTATCCCGAACAGCGACACTGGCTGCACGGAGACGCCGTGGGGGTGAAGGCATTCGTCGAAGAAGTCCTGCGCTGCGACGCGCCCGCCATGTTCAGCTCCATTCCGCGCATTGCCCAGCGCGACATCGAACTGGGCGGCGTGGTGATCCCGAAGAACGCGGACGTGCGCTTGCTACTCGCGGCCGGCAATCGCGACCCGAACGCCTTCGCCGATCCAGACCGCTTCGATCCCGCGCGGTTCTACGGCACCAGTCCAGGCATGTCGACCGACGGGAAGATCATGCTCAGCTTCGGCCACGGCATCCACTTCTGCCTCGGTGCACAACTGGCCCGGGTGCAGTTGGCCGAGAGCCTGCCGCCGATCCAGGCGCGTTTTCCCACGCTGGCTTTGGCCGAGCAGCCGATCCGGGCGCCCTCCGCATTCCTTAGAACGTTCCGCGCGCTGCCGGTGCGGCTGCATGCGCAGGGGGGCTGAGATGCGGGCTGAGATGCGCGTCGTGGTCGACCAGGATCTGTGCGGAACCACCGGGCAGTGCGTGCTGACGTTGCCGGGCGCCTTTCGCCAGCGCAAACCGGACGGCGTAGCCGAAGTGTGCGTGGCGACGATCCCGCAGGCACTGCACGCCGACGTGCGGCTCGCGGCCAGCCAGTGTCCGGTCGCCGCCATTCGGGTCATCGAAAGCGACGTCGGCGATGAGGAGCGCGCCAGCGCCGACCCCGCGCCTTTTCCGGCCGAGGCGGAGCGGCATGCCGCGAGAGGCCAACGCAATCCAGGACGACACGATGGGACGATTTGAAGGAAAGGTGGCCGTGGTGACTGGCGCCGGCGCCGGCATCGGCAAGGCATGCGCCCTCGCCATCGCGCGCGAGGGCTGCAGAGTGGTGGTGGCCGACATTGATGGTTCGGCGGCCATCGCTTGCACCGCGCAGATCGCGTCCGAAGCTGGCCACGCGCTGGCCCTGGCCGTGGACATCGCCGATGCGCAGGCGGTGGCAGCGCTGTTCGAGACGGCGGAGCGGCAATTCGGTGGGGTCGACCTGCTGGTGAACAACGCGAGCGCCATGCATCTGACACCGCGCGACCGCGCGATCCTCGACCTGGACCTGACGGTCTGGGATCAGACCATGGCGACCAATCTGCGCGGCACGCTGCTCTGCTGTCGGGAGGCCATCCCACGGATGATCGCCCGCGGCGGTGGAGCGATCGTCAACATGTCTTCGTGCCAGGGGCTCAGCGGTGACACCGCGCAGACGTCCTACGCCGCCTCGAAGGCGGCGATGAACATGCTATCGGGCTCGCTCGCCACTCAGTACGGTCATGTGCAGATCCGCTGCAACGCGGTTGCGCCAGGTCTCATTATGACCGAGCGTCTCCTCGCCAAGCTGGACGAGCGCATGCAACGGCATCTGCGCCGGCATCAGCTCCTGCCGCGGGTCGGCCGCCCCGAGGACGTAGCGGCGCTGGTGGCGTTCCTGCTCTCCGACGATGCTGCGTTCATCACCGGCCAGGTCGTGTGCATCGATGGCGGCATGCTGGCGCATGTGCCGACGTACGCCGACGGTGGCAACAGCGGCGCAGCGCGGCCTGCCGGCCACACCGCCGATGCGGTCACGGTGCCGCGCGGCTGATAGACATGCTGCTCAACCCGCTGAACCGTCGGCACCGGCTTCGGCACGACATCCCGGTCGTGCCCGGCGCTTTCCCTCTGATTGGACATCTTCCCGCCATCGTCTGCGACCTGCCGCGCCTGCTGCGGCGCGCCGAACGGACGCTGGGCAGCCACTTCTGGTTGGATTTCGGCCCTGCCGGACAGCTGATGACCTGTGTGGATCTGGATGCGTTCGCACTGCTCCGGCACAAGGACGTGTCCTCGGCGGTGATCGAAGACATCGCGCCCGAATTGTTTGGCGGAACGTTGGTTGTCCAGGACGGCGGCGCTCACCGGCAGGCGCGCGATCCCATTAAGGCGGCGTTCCTACCCAATGGGCTTGCCCAGGCCGGCATCGGGGAGCTGTTCGCGCCCATCATATGGGAGCGGGTGCAGGCGTGGCGGGATCGCGGCAACGTAACTATCCTGCGCGAAACGGGCGGCTTGATGCTCAAGCTCATCTTCAGCCTGATGGGAATCCCCGCGCACGACCTGCCGGAATGGCATCGCAAGTACCAGCAACTGCTGCAGTTGATCGTGGCGCCCCCGGTCGACCTGCCCGGACTACCCTTGCGGCGCGGCCGCGCCGCCCGGGACTGGATCGACGCGCAGTTGCGGCAGTTCGTCCGCGATGCGCGCCTGCATGCCCCGCGCACCGGGTTGATCAACGACATGGTCAGTGCCTTCGATCGCAGCGACGATGCGCTCTCCGATGACGTCCTAGTCGCGAATATCCGCTTGCTGCTGCTTGGCGGTCACGACACCGCCGCCTCGACGATGGCCTGGATGGTGATCGAGCTGGCGCGACAGCCTGAGCTGTGGGACGCCCTGGTCGAGGAGGCGCAATGTGTGGGCGCGGTGCCGACCCGGCACGCGGACCTGGCGCAGTATCCGGTCGCCGAGGCGCTGTTCCGCGAGACATTGCGCGTGCATCCGGCTACCACGCTCCTGGTGCGCCGTGCGCTACAGGATTTGCAACTTGGCCAACGGCGCATTCCCGCGAGCACCGATCTGTGCATCCCGCTGCTGCATTTCTCGACCTCGGCGCAGCTGCACGAGGCGCCTGATCAATTCCGCCTGGCGCGCTGGTTGCAACGCACGGAGCCGATCCGACCGGTGGACATGCTGCAGTTCGGTACCGGCCCACACGTCTGCATCGGCTACCACTTGGTATGGCTGGAGTTAGTGCAGTTCTGCATTGCCTTGGCGCTGACCATGCACAAGGCAGGGGTACGCCCGCGGTTGCTGAATGGCGTCGAAAAAGGCCGGCGCTACTACCCGATCGCACGTCCGTCCATGACAATCCGCATCGGATTCTCATGAGCTGGCATCGTATCACGTGCCCCGTGTGGCGAGGCGTCGGCGGCTCGCGGCTCGCCGTGGCCGTCTCCTGTCGGGTACAAGGACATGAACAACATGCAGACCGGTTCCAGGCTACTTGAGCAGCGGATTGGCGTTTGCGCGCTTGGCGGATTGGGCGCGCGGGTGCACGGCGAAATCGGCAGGCTGCCGCCGGAGATCTGGATGCAGGACGGCGCAAAGCGCGTCGAACAGGCGCTGGCGCGTCGTCTCTGCGCCGAATACGACGGTGAGACCGAGCTGATGGCGGCGATGCGCTACGCCACCCTGCAAGGCGGGAAGCGCACCCGCGCGTTGCTCTGCATGGCTGCAGGCGCGCTGGCCGACACGTCAGCACACGTGCTCGACGAAGTCGGCGCCGCCATCGAGATGATGCACGCCTGTACCCTGGTTCACGACGACCTGCCCGCAATGGACGACGACGTGCTTCGCCGCGGCCTTCCGACCGTGCACGTCAAGTTCGGCGAAGCCATTGCGATCTTGGTCGGCGATGCGCTGCAGGCGCATGCCTTCATGATCCTAGCGAGCCTGGAAACGCCGGGCGACCACCGTATCGCGCTCGTGCGCGAACTAGCGCAGGCGGTGTCAGCCGAGGGTGCCGCAGGCGGGCAGGCCATGGATTTGTCGCTGGTTGGAAAGCACGTCGAGCTGGACAAGATCGTGGCGATGCACCGGATGAAGTGCGGAGCGCTAGTGCGCGCGTCCGTTCGCATGGGCGCGCTATGCGCCATCTCGGATGATGCCGCGCACGCAGCGCTGTACTGTGCGCTCGATCGCTACGGCGCCTGTTTCGGCCTAGCGTTGCAGGTGATCGACGACATTCTCGACGCGACAGCGGATACCGCGACGCTGGGCAAAACTCCCGGCAAGGACGCGGCGGCGCAGAAGCCGACCTGTGCGTCGATCATGGGGCTGCAGGCGGCGCGCCAGTTCGCGTCGGATCTGTTGCGTGACGCCGGGGAGGCCATCGTCCCGCTGGGGCTGCGCGCGGAACGGTTGGCGCAGATCCTGCAGCGGGCCAACGCGTTTCTGTTTGAGCACGCGCCATGCGCATGAGCGCGCCCGTCCGCATGGAGGCGCCCCAATACCGCTGCGATCGGCAGCGGTGCCTGCTGCACTACGACCGAGTCCACGGCGCCGATCGCAGCGGTTGCCCTGCACGGCCGCCGTGTCTGCCTCGACAACCGTTTGCAGAAGGAACTTCCCGCTGAACGCGCTGTCCGAACAGATCCTTTCCGAATTGCGCCACCTGCTGCGCGAGATGAGCGATGGGGGCAGTGTCGGTCCCTCGGTCTACGACACGGCGCGAACTCTGCAGTTCCACGGCAACATCACCGGTCGGCAGGATGCATACGCGTGGCTCATCGCGCAGCAACAGGCCGATGGCGGATGGGGAAGCGCGGACTTCCCGCTGTTCCGCCATACGCCCACATGGGCGGCGTTGCTGGCATTACAGCGTGCCGATCCTCTTTTCGGCGCTGCGAACGCAGTCCAAGCTGCAACCCAGTTCCTCTGGCGCCAGTCCGATCCCTACGCGCATGCGGTACCGGAAGACGCGCCGATCGGCGTGGAGCTGATCCTGCCGCAGCTTTGCGGCGAGGCCGCATCCTTGCTAGGCGGCGTGGCGTTTCCGCGCCACCCGGCACTGTTGCCGCTGCAGCAAGCGTGCCTGGTCAAGCTGGGGGCGGTGGCGATGTTGCCGAGCGGCCATCCGTTGCTGCACTCCTGGGAAGCCTGGGGGACGTCGCCGACCTCCGCATGCCCGGATGACGACGGCAGCATCGGCATCAGTCCGGCGGCAACCGCCGCGTGGCGTGCGCACGCCGCGATACAAGGGAGCACGCCGCAGGTCGGGCGCGCCGACGCGTATCTGCAGGCGGCTTCTCGGGCGACGCGCAGCGGCATCGAAGGTGTCGTTCCCAACGTCTGGCCGATCAATGTGTTCGAGCCAAGCTGGTCGCTATACACCCTGCATCTGGCCAGGCTGTTCGCGCATCCCGCGCTCGCCGATGCGGTGCGCGTGATCGTCGCGCAGCTCGACACCCGCCTGAGCGTGCGCGGTCTGGGCCCGGCCTTGCACTTCGCCGCCGATGCGGACGACACCGCCGTTGCGTTGTGCGTCCTGCGCCTTGCAGGCCGCGACCCGGCGATCAGTGCGTTGCGCCATTTCGAAATCGGCGAGCTGTTCGTCACCTTCCCCGGCGAGCGCAATGCCTCGGTGTCGACCAACATCCATGCCCTGCATGCGTTGCGACTACTGGGAAAACCCGCCGCTGGCACTAGCGCCTACGTCGAGGCCAATCGCAACTCGCACGGTCTATGGGACAACGAAAAATGGCACGTCTCGTGGCTGTATCCCACCGCCCATGCGGTCGCTGCGCTGGCGCAAGGTAAGCCCCAGTGGCGCGACGAGTATGCGCTGGCGGCGCTACTTCAGGCCCAGCGCGACGACGGCAGCTGGGGCGCCGGTCGCGCATCCACATTCGAGGAAACCGCCTATGCGCTGTTCGCGTTGCACGTGATGGACGGGAGCGAAGAGCCGACAGCGCGCTGGCGCATCGCGCAGGCGGTGGCGCGCGCGCGGGAGTGGATGCTCGCCCGCCATGCGGCGCATGCATTGCCGCAGACGCCGTTGTGGATCGGCAAGGAACTGTATTGCCCCACCCGGGTCGTGCGTGTGGCCGAACTCGCCGGGTTGTGGCTGGCACTTCATTGGGGACGGCGCGTCCACGCCGAGGGAGCGGCGCCATGAGCCAGACCGAAAGCGCGCTGCAGCAGGTGCTGGAGTGGGGGCGCTCCCTAACGGGGTTCGCCGATGAGCATGCCGTGGAAGCGGTTAGGGGCGGCCAGTACATCCTGCAGCGCATCCAGCCGAGCCTGCGCGACAACAGCGCCCGCACCGGCCGCGATCCGCAGGACGAAACGCTGATCGTGGCGTTCTATCGCGAATTGGCGCTGCTGTTCTGGCTCGACGATTGCAACGACCTTGGCCTGATCGCGCCGGAGCAGCTCGCCGCGGCGGAGCAGGCGCTGGCGCAGGGCATGCCGTGCGCGCTCCCCGGATTCGAGGGATGCGCCGTGCTGCGCGCTTCAATGGCCGCGCTCGCCTACGATCGTCGCGACTATGCCCAGCTTCTCGACGATACCAGGTGCTATTGCGCGGCGCTGCGCGCCGGACACGCGCAGGCGGCAGGGGCGGAACGCTGGTCCTACGCCGAGTACCTGCACAACGGCATCGATTCGATCGGCTACGCGAACGTGTTCTGTTGCCTGTCGTTGCTGTGGGGGCTAGACATGGCGATCTTGCGTGCGCGTCCGGCGTTTCGCCAGGTCATGCGGCTCATCTCCGCGATAGGGCGCCTGCAGAACGATCTTATTGGACGCGACAAGGACAGGTTGGCCGGCGAGGTCGACAATGCGGCGATTCTGCTGCTGCAGCGCTATCCGGATATGCCTGTGGTAGAATTCCTCAACGACGAGCTGGCCGGCTATACTCGCATGCTGCACCGCGTAATGGCGGAAGAACGCTTTCCCGCGCCGTGGGGACCATTGATCGAGGCCATGGCGGCCATCCGCGCGCAGTACTACCAGACCTCGACCGGCCGCTACCGTAACGACGCTGCGAGGAGAGGCCAGCGTACGCCTGTCTGAACTCGCGGGAGACCGCGGCGTACGCGCGCTGCCGTCGGGTCCAACGCAACGCCGTCGCCCGAAGCGACCGATGGAGCGAGCATGACCGACACCGACCCTTGAGGAACTCAAAGTAATTAGGACGACATCAGTGCTGCTTCCTCCGTGATTTGAATATCCGACGTCTTCTCGGTCGGCTTCCTCTCTGCCGTCGTGTTCTAATCGGTCTTTCCATCAGTCGGTTGCCCATCAGCTGCTCTTTTGCTGCTGTTTCTTCGCCACCGCTCTGCGATCGTCGTCTTCGCAGCAACTGCTGCTCTGCTCAACCATGAAATAACCGTCAATCGTCCAAAACGTGAGTACAACCGTTTCTCCACCCAAGGAACTAGCTGGTCGTGCTCGCCAGGCTGAGCGCTACACGCGCGGGAGGACGTGATTCTATTTGCGCCTAGCGGCGAACGACCCTCGCTGCCTATCATTGCTTGCGGCCAGTCCACTGTCTGCGTCGGGCAAAACCAAATGCGCTGCATTTTTTTCCGCTTGTCGGCTCTAAGTTGGAGAATGGAAGCATGCGCCTCGCCCTTCCATTTTGCTTTGGCCAACCGGCAAGCATCATTGCGAATTCGGAGGGGTGCGCGTTGTGAACTTTTCGACAATAGTGGGCACTCTCGTCGTGCGCTTCATGCTCGTCGTCGGTCGCAACGCAAGGCTCGACCGAGCGAAGTCAAAAATGAGCATCGAGCCTGGAAACAATATATATGGAAGTCTCCACCAAATGCTTTGAATGTATCGCGTTCGGCATGCCACGCTAAAGCCTCGCCGCCAAAGCGGTCAATGCTAGGCTGTCCAAACGTATGCCTCGTGCGGCCCGACCAAGCGCGCGAGGTCAGCGGTGCATCAGCTTGCACCGAAACCAACACCAGGAGCGGCTCCTCAGCCCGCAATCTCGACCGCCGCCACTCAACAGAATTTGAGGGCGCCCGTCGCGTCGGCTTCGACTGACGGTGCATGAGCTCCCCGGTCAATAGCCGAGCGGCATGAAGCAGATGCTGGCGAATACGCCGGGACGGCGATGCTCGAGTAACCAACCAACATACCAGTGGCATCAGATGCCCCAACAGCAACCATCCCGCTTGCTGCTCGACCAACTCCATCGCGAGATCACGTGGCACACGCCTTGCTTCGCTTATAGCGGAAGCACGGAATCTCGGGAGGACGATATGCTTGGAATTGGAAGTAAGTTGCCGTCGTTCGAAATCACAGGCGTAAAGCCTGGATTTCACGCGCCACAGGAAGACGGACAGAGCGCATTCGAAACTTTGACTGAAGACAGCTTTTCCGGGAAATGGAAGATTATCTTCTTCTACCCGAAGGATTTCACGTTTGTCTGCCCGACCGAAATCGCCGAGTTTGCCCGGCTATCCAAGGATTTTGCCGACCGCGATGCGGTCGTATTGGGTGGTTCGACCGACAACGAATTCTGCAAGCTCGCTTGGCGACGCTCACATGAGGACCTGCAAAATCTGCCGATCTGGCAATTTGCCGATACCACAGGAGCGCTGGTCGATGGCCTTGGCGTGCGTTCGCCAGAGGGCGTCGCTTACCGATATACCTTTATCGCTGATCCTGACAACACCATCCAACACGTCTATGCGACCAATCTCAATGTCGGCCGCAGCCCCAAGGACACGCTTCGCGTCTTGGACGCACTGCAGACCGACGAACTCTGCCCGTGCAACCGCGAGATCGGCGGCGAAACGCTGAACGTTGCTTGAGGTAGCATGTCGTCAATCGAGCAGTTGAAGGAACAGATCCCCGACTTCGCAAAGGACATCACGCTCAACCTGATGTCGATGGTCGCCGATGAGACGCTGTCGCCGCAGCGCCAGTATGGGCTATTGTTGGCGAGCGCGATAGCCACCCGTAATCCGGCCGTGATCGCCGCGATGGAATCGGCTGCTGCCGCCGTGATGACCCCAGTTGCGATCGCGGCTGCGAGATCTGCAGCTTCCGTGATGGCGATGAACAACGTCTATTACCGCTTCGTCCACCTCGCCACCAATCCCGAGTACAAGATGATGCCAGCGCGGCTGCGCATGAACGTGATTAGTAATCCCGGCGTGGACAAGTCCGATTTCGAACTCTGGTCCTTGGCGGTCTCCGCCATAAACGGCTGCGGCGCCTGTATTGACGCTCATGAGAAGGTACTGCGTGCGGCAGGCGTCAGTACTGAGACGATCCAGACTGCGGCGCGTTTTGCCGCCATCGTACAGTCGGTTGCAGTTGCGATCGAAGCGGCGGGGCACCCCGCTGCCCCGACGACAGGGTGATCTAACCTCACTGCCCGCTCTCTTACCAGGTGGGGTAAGGGCCGCATTCGGAACTTGATGCTTGCCCAAAATCTACCCTCCGGCCCTTCGTCAGCGACGCCCTGAATCGCTCGAGCGGAACCGACGATGAGCGGACACTGAAAATGGCGCGCCCGCGTCATCTGACAGTGTATCTCCACGCGAAGAGAATGGGACTGCTGTGGCCCTCAAGCAGCGTACTAGGAAATTGACCTCATTTTCTGTTTATTGTTAGTTCAATCTGCACCCGGGGGTGGCTAAGCAATTAAAGATTCGGCAGACCCAAGCCATCTCCGGGCTAGCGCTGCAAATATCTGAGTCATTCACGACCTGCTCATTGATGTCCGCCGGTCCGGCGGCCTCAGCGACGAAAGTCGGCACCGCCGCTGCGAGCACGACGGCAGTCACAAACACCAATTTTTTCATTCGATCATGATTCCCTTAGGTGGACCCCAGACCTCTCCCACCTAACAGAACCAATGCGAAATGCAAATCTCACGCTACGTCAGGATTGCGGATCGATAACTCTCAGCGCGAGACGTCCGATCGCTCATTGGGCTCTGCCTCCGATCGCTTTACGGCCATGACGATTGACCGAAACTCTAGCCGCTGCAGGGTAAGCCGCGCATCTCTCCATTTGCCGGCGTGTAACGTTTCTTTAGAATCGTTGTTGAGGAGGTGGACCATCGAAACCGCGCGATGACCACAGATGGATATGGC
>NZ_JAQOSR010000204.1:0-13427 GCF_046718885.1 Bradyrhizobium sp. UFLA01-814
GGATATCGCGGCGACGCGCCACGCGAACAAAATAGGCGTCAAGCGCCATTCAAAAGGGCCGCAGAGCTACGCTTACGCCCAATCGAACGCTTCTGCTGCTACAGTTTGCCTACCACGGCCTAAAATGCCGCGGTTCAGGACGCGAGTACCTCTGCAAGACGGGTTGCGTCCTGGGGCAATCAGATTAGCGCCGGTAGGCGTTTGTGATCGACGAGCACCTCGATGCTGCGAGGCGTCCCCGGCTGCCTTCTGATGAGGCCAGCGCGTTCCAGCGTCAGCACCATTTTGTGAACCGAGGGCGGGCTGACGGGAAAATACTCTTGCATGTCGGTTTCCGCCGGGGCTCTGCAGTTTAGCCGCGTATAGAGGTGGATGAAGGCAAGGTACTGCCCCTGTTTGGACGTGAAGGGTTTTGCCGAAGGACTTCACGCCGGCCATCCGACTCACAGGCAAGGAAGAAGCCTTGCTGGTTGCGACAGCCTGCGCCGGTCCCCCAGAGGGCCGTGCCCGCTGGACGCTCAAGCCGCTGGCAGGTGCGATGGTCAAGCTCACCGAGACAAGAGGCCTGTCGCGCGAGACGGTTCGGCGGCGCCTGGCCGAAAATGGCCTCAAGCGAGGTGCGATCTGGAGGTCGTCGCGTCGGCCAAGCACACTACCGACTCATCGAGCTTGCTGATAGCCATCTACGAGCTCGGTGAAAGTAGTTCTTCAAAGCCACGGTCGAATCTCTGATCGGGATCAAGTCTTTGATCTTTGAACTTAACAGAAGATTGTCGTCCAGCTGCGCGTTAGATCCTTCGGTCGGCAAGTTTTGAACACGAGTTGCTGCTCGCGTCCGCCGGAAGGTTCGTTAGGCTCCGACGCCGGATAGAGTCATGGCCGCTGCTTGTTCTCGGTTTCGAGAAGGTCATTTGCCGCCGCCACAAGCAATGCTGTGACCTCCTGTACTTCGCGCTCGGAAATTGTCAAAGGCAATAGTAGCATCGCATGATCTCCTGCTTCACTTCCGGAGCTACCACTACTAGCGTAGACGACCAACCCTTGTTTGAGCGCGGCACGCTGAAATCGATCGCTGTAGCGAACGGGCGAAAGAGCTCGCGAATTCTTGGATGTGGGCGTACTGATGTCGAAACCAACCATCAATCCGACGCCGCGGACTCTGTTGATCACCTCGCCCGGCAGCTCTTTGCGGAGCGAAGATCGCAGTAGTTCGCCCATACGTGTCGCGTTTTCAGCGACACTTCCATCAGCCAACCGGTCCAAGACTGCCAACCCCACGGCCGCGCCAGCCGGACTGCAAGCAAATGTCTGACCATTCTGAAAATACTGGTCACGTGCCAACGGCCCGTGAACCACCCGCTCACTCACTAGAAGCGCCGACAAGGGGTAATAGCCAGCGCTGATCGCCTTTCCGCAGATAACGATGTCTGGCTCGACGTTCCAATGCATGCTTGCGAACGGGCGTCCGGTGCGAGCAAAACAAGTCATGACTTCGTCAGCAATGAGCAGTATGTCATAGTGGCGACAGATCTCGCAAACCATCGGCAGATACCGTGGGTCTGGCGGTGCCGCGCTCAGCGCGGCACCGACGATCGGCTCGATGATCACCGCGGCGACATTTTCCGGACCTTCCCCAAGGATCGCATCCTCGATCGATTTCGCACATTCTAGCGCGCAAGTCTGCGCCTCGAGTCCGAACTCGCAGGCGACGCAATGCGCGTGAGAAGCCTTAGCGCACGACGCAAGCACGCCCTCATAAGGCTTCCGGCGCGCCACGAATCCTCCGGCGCTGAGCCCAGCGATTGTATTTCCATGGTAGGAAGCGTTGCGCCCCACGATCTTACGCCGTTGTGGCCGCTCGGCCGCGAAATGATGTTGAAGCGCTAGTTTGAGAGACGCCTCGACTGCGTCAGAACCGCTGCTGAAAGTAATCGCGCGCGACATGCTCGGAGGACCGAAATCGAGCAGCTCGAGAGCGTAACGCTCGACGAGTTCGGAGCTAAAATGCCGTGAAGGAAAAAGCGTCAATTTGCGACTCTGGGCGTGAAGCGCATCAATGATCTTCTCGTCGCCATGACCAAAGATGAGAGATCCCGATCCGCATGACGCATCCAGATAGCGCGTCCCATCGGCACCCACGAGATAGGGGCCCTCGCCGCCCACTATTCGCGCGCCAAGTTCGCCCGGCGTTGAATAGGCGGTTCGTGAAGGGAGAACACGGATCTCTGCCAAGCACCCTCCAGCGCCAATCGAAGTTGATGGCCAAGTTCGCACCTCAGGGATGAGGCTCATACGAGAAGTACTGTCCATACGCTCATACCGGCCCCGCATACCGGTCTGACGCTCATCGACTGGTAAGGTGACATGCTTCGGTGTTCGAGATCAATCACCAGGGTCGGTAGTTGACCCGGGCGCAATTGTGATTTTCGACTCACTAGTGGCGCGGGATTTTCGCGAGGTCCTAACAATTGCAAGACACTCGATTGTTGCTGGCGGAGATAGGAATTCATGCCTCGGCCGGTCAATATATTCATCGAGTTTACTGCGCGTGATCAACTTTGAACGTTATTGATACCTCGCCGTACACAGCAATGCTGTTCAGGTCTCGCACTCCGCTACCCGGCTGGAAAATGTAGATCATGGGATTGCGCGCAATAAAGCGGATTTGTGACGGCCCAGCGCGAGTTCGAGGCTTGCTCGCGAGCCCCATGCACGTTTCCGCTGGCCGCTCCTGAGGTTCGTCTCCTCAGCTCTGCGGCCCGATTTGAAGACTTTTTTTGGGACACCTCGATCTTCCATCTCAAAGCATACCATTCCAGTTTCTCAATGACATCGCGGCGGGAACAACAAGGCAGGTTGGTGATCAGCTTCCAATCGACTTCTTTCGAACTTTAGGCGTCCCGACGCTCTGGATCAACGTCAGGGACAGAGCGGGATAACGATTCTGCTTTCTAGTCGGCGGCAGGACGCAAATCTTGCGATACCTAATCTCAACGACGGCTTCGTTGGGATTGTCGTTCTTGTCTCTCTGACTTCGATGCGATGGCGCCATTTGACGGCGACCTCGTTGGCGATCGTATAATCCCGTCTCGAGCCAAGCGGTCGACAACGCATGCAGAGGAGCGCCGGCTGGCAAAGCGAACTCTTCCGCATTGCGATGTGCTGTTCTAGGATCGCGGTGGAAAGTCCACGCAGCTCCGATGGATGAAACGGTGAGAACAGGTCTCTGGTGCCGGTTCTCTCAAGAGAAGCTTTCTCGCGATCTAAGCCGTTCAACGGCGCATTGGTGCTTTGCGATGACCCGGAGGCAAATGCTTGCGACAGAAAAGTCGAACACACGCCGATATTCAGCCCAAGCGGCGCTGCCCCCCTGGTCGAGGGTTTGCTTCAGCCGTCGTATGCGGCGCCGGGCTGTGGGGCCGGGCGTACCCGGCCGAGACGAGACAACTGGCGAATTCTTCCAACAAAGCGCGATTGGGCGATCATGTGTAACCATCCGGAATAAGGGTTCGCGCATGGTTGCCCCGTTTGGATGATCGGGAGAACCACGCCACTCTCCGCTGACTGACTAGGGAAACAGACTATCAGGTTGCCGTCGCGGATGTGGGCGAAATGGATGCTTTCGCGATCGGAATCTGCACCGCAAGCCAAGCTTTGCAGTTGATGGTGAAATCGTCCATCTCACCAAAGGGAAGGCCGACGTCGTAGCTGAGGTGGAGCCGATCACCCCACCCATTCGCCAGCGTTGCGCACGGCCCAGAAGCCCGTCCGCGCCAGTGATTGCGCGATGGCGGCATCCGCGATCAGGCCAGATCCCATAGTGCGTTCGAGCCAGGATCCCACTCGGGGCATTTCGATTTGCTCGTCCGCTCCCTACGCCTCCAACAGCAGGCAAAAGCCCTCGTCGCCGCAGCGAGGCAGCCGCCCACCTGCTACGTCATGGCGGTCTCCCAGAAGGCCGTCCACATGACCTAGAATGCCAACAAGAGCGAGCCCGGCCACGTTCCTCTCGGGCGTGATGTCGATGTTGTAAACATATAACCGCCGCGAACAAGTTAGGTGCCTGGAGCCGTTTCGGATGCTCACAGGTTCTAGCGCATTGCTCGGCAACGAGAAAACGACTCAATCAGACCTTGCCTTGCATACCACGTGTCAAAGAAATCGAGCTGTTGCTTGTTTGGAAGCGGAATCGCGCCGATCGTTTCACCCAAATGCATTGTCTGCTCATTGGCCAAAGCGAAATTCGGCCAAAGTGGAAGTCCAGGTCCGTTGGGATTGCCGGTCTTCGCGAAGTTGACCCAGTACGACGACATCACGTCAGCCAGACGCCGATCTACCCGGCCCCAAGGCAGATTCCACATATTCAGATTATTCAGCGCGTACACGATCTCTGACCCGTGAAACGCCCCAAATCTTTTCGAAGCTCCACTCACCGGCGGCGCATGGTCCCAGTAATAAAGATAGATGTTGCTCTTTCCAGTCTTCGCCTGCAGCCTTCCCCAGGTCCGTGAAGGCCATGCATACCACTGACCGAGAAGGAAAGCCGACTGCGCATTTGGCACATCAGCGTCTGACGTCACCGGAAACGCCTTGATGAACTCATCCGCCACCGGCCCAAATCGTTTGCGTACGGTATCCGGAAAATCTGCCGCCATGTCAGGTAGTCCGTAGGTTATATGCCAGCTATTTACGATGGCAGAGTTCGCCTCGTCGGAGCTCCAGCCAATTATCGTCGGGACATCTACCTGCGCGCCGGCTGCGAAGGCCGTATAGACATCTGGCAAGACGTAGCCATCAACAACAGGGGCCAAATATGCCCGATCTAAATGTGCCCCAGCTTTCATCAGATCTGGGGCTGACATTGCGCGCAGTTGGGCAACGCTTGCTGTCTGGTCCTCAGCGAACTTCACGCCCAGTTGCTCAGCATCCTCGAGCATCAGAATCGCGGACCACTCCCGTACGAGTTGCAACTGACCAGGTCTGCTGCGCGTGAAGATTTGGCCGCTCTGTGCGATGGCACGAGCAATCAAACCGCGCGTCAGAGGCGTCGAGAGCAGATAGTTGACGCTAAGCGCGCCGGCTGAGTTTCCGGCGATCGTGACGTTGGCCGGGTCTCCGCCAAACGCTGAGATATTGCGCTGCACCCACTCAAGCGCAGCGATCTGATCCAGCAACCCGTAATTGCCCGATACTTTGTGCTCCGACTGCCTACTGAGCTCGGGATGCGCAAAGAAGCCAAAGATGCCAAGGCGATAATTGATGGTGACTACTACCAATCCCTTAGAAGCCAACCCTTCGCCATCGATATAGTCTGCGGCACCGGATCCTGCCGAAAACCCGCCGCCATGCACCCAAACCAGCACAGGAAGCCTGTCGATCGTCGACTTGGCGGGAGTCCACACGTTCAAATACAGACAGTCTTCACTTAGAGGCTGGCGCGAGTTGCGAAACACAGGTGAATATGGCGATTTGCCCGCCTCGTGATCGGCCCTCATTGACTCTGGGCTAACCTCTGCTTGCATGCAATTCTTACCGAAGGCGCTCGCCTTCCGGACGCCCTGCCATGAAGCAGCTGGTTGAGGCGCCCGCCAGCGCAAATCGCCCATGGGTGGAGCAGCGTACGGAATGCCTTTGTACACTTGAATTGCAGTATTCTTCCCCGACACTCCTGAAAGGAGACCGGTATCGATTTTCACTAAAGCGCTCATTTCGCACGGCCCACGATGTCCTCCCAACCCGCTTTCAGTATCAATGCAGGTTGATGCCAAGAGATCGCGAAAAGCCCCATATCGCCACATGGATTCTGCAAAATTCAGGCAACTAGTGCGATTTCCCGCGCGCGCATCACAGACCGATGACGCATGAGGAAAGATACTTATGAGTCCAACCCTAACCTGCTTCCTCGGCGTAGCGTTCGATCAGGCCGTTTCACTTTAGATTTTCGAACTTGGCGGATGATTGTGAAGCGCAGCCGGTCCGCTTGCGCGTTCCTGATTGTTGCTCCAGACTAATGGCGTGTGTGTTTCACGCTCTCGTTGCTTCACTTCTTTGAAGCATATTGAAGAAGTCCGTCGAGGCATCATACTTGGTCGTTGAGCCCATGATGTGCGCCAAGATTGGCACGGCATTCTAAGCGCTCTTCTCGAGCGCCGTGGATTTCGTTCCTGTTCGCGTCAAGCCGCCCGGCGCGACGCGCGAGCTCCTTGAACCTGCCAAAGTCGATCGCGCTTCTCCCATCGGCGTCCCTCGTCCATCGAAGGCGGGAAAGAACGAACTTTCATTGTTCTTACTTCGCGAGCCAGATGGTAAAGCGCTGGCGCAGATCATCGCCGTTGTCAGTCCAGAAGGCGGCGTCTCTCGGCAAAGCGTTGCCAATATGCTCTTTCGCCGTCGGAAGGTGGGGCAACATCGTTGGATCAACAAGGGCGATCGAATCCTGGTTGGCGGGCCCATAGGGAAAATAGTTTGTCAGATTGGCCTGCGCCTGGGGCAAGCCGGCGAACGCGAGAAACTTGTAGGCAGCGTCCCGATGTGGACTTCGCTTGGGAATCGACCAGATACCCAACTCCCACACTTGGGCATCCCACATCATATCGAAGTGCTTGCCGGAGTTCTTGACGGCATTGTAGATGCTGCCGTTTGGCGATTGTGCCATGACGACCTGACCATCAGCCAGAAGCTGCGGCACCTGAGCGCTGGACGCATACCAGACGATGTCCTTCTTGATCGTGTCGAGCTTCTTGAAGGCGCGGTCAACCCCTCCGGGCGTACTAAGGACCTTGTAGACGTCCGTGACGGGAACGCCGTCGGCGATCAACGCCCATTCGAGATTCTTGTCGGGTTGCTTCTTTAGTCCACGCTTGCCGGGGAACTTCCTTGTATCGAAAAAGTCCGAGATGGTGGTTGGGCCATTCGGCAGCTTATCCTTGTCGTAGGCGACGATTATGGAAGAGACGACATATGGTATCCCGCAGTCCGAAATGTCGCCGCCGATGAACTTGGCCCGATCGAGGTCGAGCTTCTTCCAGTCGACCGTTTCAAGCATGCCCTCAGCGCACAGTTGAATGACACCGTCGCCGGCCAAGTCGATCACGTCCCAGCTCACGTTGTTGGACTCGACCATGGCGCGGACCTTGGCGAACTCGCCATTATACTCGTCTTCGGTGATTTTGATCCCAGTCGCCTTCGAGAAGGGCTCGAAATAGGCCTTGCGCACGCTCCTTTGGTAGGCCCCGCCAAAGGACGTAATCGTCAACTGACCGTCCGCAAAGGTGGGGCTCGCCGGCACAAGCGCACCCGCTACTGCCAAGCCGGTCACGGCCAAGGTCCTCACCATCATCAAGTGCTTTCTCATCATCTACTTCTCCCGCTTTGCCTCCATAGGATCGAGGCGGCGTTTCCGAAGCCCAGCTTGTTTGCGGCGAAGCCTCGAACGTCGTTATGGCGCATCGAGCGCCCGACAATCCTTCGTTTTCCAGCTGGAGTGATCGCCGCACGGTCAAGCTGCACCAGCTATTCCGAATTCGGCACCTTGACCACGAAGTCTCATCGTGGCCGCACACCGAAACCCAGGCGTGCACGCGGTCCCGAGATAGATCACCCCACAACCCACGCGTTGAAGGCATTGGGTAGCAAGCCCGGCGCATGATTCAGTTCACTCGCTCCGACCGCGACGACATCACGGTCGGTCTGGTCGACATTCGCCGCCTGCGCGTTGCCCGCGCCCGCAATTTCCACCTTGCAGATTGCGCCATCGTTCAGCTTACAGTCACACCGAAGTCCGACACCTCTCCTTCAATCGCGATCGAGGTTGAGCCGTTACAACGCGCGAGTTCGGATAGGAATGAGAGTGAAGCCCTTCCGGTCAAGTACAGTCCTACGACTCGGGCACGCATTGTTCCCGGCCTTATATCGATCGGCCAGCGCGTAAGCCTTCGTCTGCCACCTCAAGCTGCTAGACCGCGTTCCAAGCTAAGGCGGAGCAACGAGCAATCGCCGCCAATCCGCTAGCCACGATTGCCGCGCAAGCAAGATCGACATACGGCTCGCGCAGTGATCAGAACATGGTCATCTTAGAAGTTACAAACCTCATGTGCGCCGCCGCGCGCTCCACCAGTGCCCCCCTCAGCTGCGCCATCAAACCAAGTAAGCCCCGGACACTCAATCATAGTACACGTAGAAGCGAGTCTCGACGCTCTCGCGGGGCTTGGCATTGGGGGTTGCGCGGCGATTGTCAAACGCCGAATGAGTTGACTTCGGCTTAAAATGCGCCTCGGAATCATAACCTTTAAACAGAACGAGTTCGTCTTGGGTCATGTCAGGGAAATAGTACCAACGGTGAGAAGGACTGTAATGAGGAATCCAAACCCTAATGGTTTCGCCCAGCTTGGTGAGCGGCGCCTCGACAAGATCAGCTTCTAAGATCGAAGAACCATCACAGAACGCCAAAGGAAGATCCTGTGGAGGCGGCGAAAGCGCACGCCATGTTTGAATGATCATCAATCGAGAATACGACCGAATCTCAATGCCCTGCAGTTGGCTGTCGCGCGCGGCAACCTGAGGACCTGCGATTGGCGCGTAGTCACAATGGGCGTATCCAGCCCCGTAGTTTCTGAGCGAATACTTGCCGGCTTCGTCGGCGCCCTTGCCGATCTCCACGCCACCCTCACCCTCTGCACATCGAAAGAAGTTTCCACCGATAGAACGAAGAGTGACACCGCCAAGATCTACGGTCGTGACCCACGACGCACTAAAATAGTCCTTAATGAACGGAACCATTTCCTCCAGATACTTTCTTTTGAAAGCCTCCGGATCGCGCTCGTTTGCACAGGACAACTTGCGCTGAATGAGAGCGAAGCCTTCCTTGTCGAGCGATAGCTCGTCCACGATCGGACGCGCGTTACGAATAGTAACGTCACGGTCGACAAAGCTAAAGTCACCGTATCCAATTGGTGGGGCAGCCGCCGGACGCTCGTCGGTCGAACGTCGAGCAAATACGATTTGGCCAGTAACACTCTCCAGCTCATCACGGTCTAGTCGTGCTGTCGGCGAGGATCGACTAGTATTTCTCATGGTGTTCTCCCTAACCGACCGTCCGCTTACGTTCTATGCAAAGTAATAGAGAGTCGATGTCGAAGGACCGCGAAAACCGTTCTGGAATTGCAGAATTTCTGCAAAGGGCGATGGAATGCGCCGATTTTGAGCCCCCGCTAGTCATCGCGAATGGTCGGTTGCTCGCCGTCCCTAATTACATACGCGTGGCAGTGCTTGCAGCTGTTTAACTCTGCCCAAGCATCTGGTCCGGGTTCACCTGAACCAGCATCTTACCGAGATTATCGCCGCGCATCATCTCGAGGAAGGCGCCCGGGATGGCCTCCAAGCCTTGGCTGATATCCTCGCGGTATTTGACCTTCCGCGCGGCTGCGAGGGGCGCGACATAGGCCAGCATCTCGTCGTGATGTCCTGCCGCGAGTTCAGCCACCGAGAGGTTTTTCACCGTCAAGTTTCCAGCTTTGAAGATCGGCTCGCGCAGCCTCATCGACGCCGCGTGGTGGCCAACGCCGCCGTTGTTTGTCATAGTGCGCGATGTGCCCACAAATGATCATCCGCGCCCAGTGCTTGAACGGCGGCACGTTGCCGCCGACACTTTCGAAATAGACGTCAACGCCCGGCGAGACAGGCACCGGCGAGGTCCGCCCCCATGGTGGAGGACGAAAGGTACGAGACACAGGCATCGAATCCGATGCTCTTCCGTCACAAATCAGCATTTGGCATCGCGCCCTGCAATTCCCACCAAGCGAGCACCGCGCTGTTTTGCGAGCTGGCCGGCAATCTCCCGACCCAGCCGGAAGCCTGCCGAGATCACTGCTGTCTCATCGGCCGTGGGGGGGGGAGGCCATTCAGGTCGATGGCGATGAAGGCTATAAGCCCCAGCATTGCTGAGTACGCCCACCGACTGCGGGTCGAGCTTTTCGTGAGAGTCGCGTACGGAAGCATTCTTTTCGTCCGCAACACGCGCCTTAATGAACGGTAATATAGTCGGTCAGACATAGAAGCTGCAGTGAAGCCCGGCGAGGTGCATGGCTCCTAGTGTCCTGAACCAGAAGTTCGCAATATCGGGTCGTGTTTTGCCGGAGCATTGTATCGGCAGAAGCGCTCGATAGAAGCAAGGATGTCATCGGCGGATTTGGTCCATCGGAACGGTTTGGGATCGGCGTTGTGTCGGTCGATGAACGAGGCGATGTCGGCTCGGAGGGCGGCGACGCTGCGATAGACGCCGCGCCTGATCTTCTTATCGGTGAGGAGCGCGAAGAAGCGCTCGACCTGATTGAGCCATGACGAACCGGTCGGGGTCAGGTGCACGTGCCAACGCGGCCTTTTCGCCAGCCATCGCCGGATCAGCGGGGTTTTGTGCGTGGCGTAGTTGATGGGGTGGACGCCCCCTCTCGGCATCGCTGTGCCAAAGTGGTGTCGTTGACCATCACTTGAACGGAGGCGTCCATGTCGGAACTTAGCATAATCGGGTTGGATCTGGCGAAGAACGTATTCCAGCTGCACGGTGCCGATGGATCAGGAACCGTGCTCTTCCGCAAGAAGCTGCGGCGGGACCAAGTGCTCAAATTTCTTGCCACACAACCGGCTTGCACGGTCGCCATGGAAGCATGCGCCAGCAGTCACTACTGGGCGCGCGAGATCGCGAGACTGGGGCACGAGGCTCGACTCATTGCGCCAGACTATGTGAAGCCCTTCGTGAAGCGGCATAAGAATGATGCCGCCGATGCGGAAGCGATCTGCGAAGCTGCCTAGCGGCCGACGATGCGTTTCGTAACGATAAAGAGCGCGGAGCAGCAGGCAGCGGCCGTTGTGTTTCGCGCCCGTGACCTCCTGGTGCGTCAGCGCACCCAGGCCATCAACGCAATCCGCGGCCATCTAGCCGAATTCGGGATGATAGTGGCAAAGGGGGCCTGTCCATGTTGCCAAGCTCGTGTCGACGATCGGGGACGATGACACCGACATTCCAGAGCTCGCCCGACCGATTCTACGCCTGCTTGTTGAGCAACTGCGACTACTTGATGAAAGGGTGGTGTTGCTCGACCGCGAGCTTGCAAGGCGCGCCAAGGAGGATGCCGACGCAAAGCGATTGGTGACGATCCCCGGAATCGGTCCGATCACAGCGACAGCGCTCGTTGTACTGGCGCCGACGACTCGGACCTTTAAGAGGGGACGCGACTTTGCGGCGTGGCTGGGGCTCACCCCGTTGCAGCGCTCCACGGGCGGAAAGCAGAAGCTCGGCGAGACATTCCGCATGGGCGAACGAACCCTGCGCCGACTATTGATCATCGGCGCGAGCGCGGCCGTGCGCTGGGCAATGCGTAAAGGCTCAACAGCAGATCCTTGGCTTGCGCGCATGCTTGCCCGCAAGCCATCCATGCTGGTGATCGTCGCCCTGGCCAACAAGATGGCACGCATCGTCTGGGCATTGATGGCAAGAGGTGGAACTTATCGAGCTCCTGCTACGGCGAAGTAGTTCCCCGGAACGGAGCTTGTGAGTGTGAGAAGGTCAATCGGAGAGTATGGCGCAACGGTCGACGAGACGGGATCGGGAAAACCAGACCATGGATACGTGCCTCGAGCACGCGAAGTTGAATTGGACCCGCTCCGCGAACTCCCATACGGGCCAGCGGCATGTGACAGCCGCAGCAAAAGGCCGGACACATGTCAGCACCCGACTACGCTACCGTGCTCGCCGAAAGATTCTTCTTGCACCAGCGGGGGCGTCCACACATGTCCATGACGAGATGGACGTCGAGTTCGCGCGGCACGGCGGCCTCGATCTCGTCGAGGAACTTGCGGAACTCGGCGGCACGGTGCCGTCCGTAACACTTGCCGATGACCCGTCCGGTCGCGGTGTCAAGGGCGGCGAACAGCGATGTGGTGCCGTGCCTTCTGTAGTCATGGCTCCTTCGGGCCGGCTGGCCGGGCCGCATCGGCAGCATCGGCTGACCGCGATCCAGCGCCTGGATTTGGGACTTCTCATCCACACACAGCACGATGGCGTGCTGTGGCGGCGAGACGTAGAGGCCTACGACATCGCGCACCTTGGCGACGAAGTTCGGATCGGTCGAGAGCTTGAACGTCTCCACCCGGTGCGGCTGAAGCCCGAAGGCCCGCCAGATGCGTTGCACCGTCGATACCGACAGGCCGCGGGCCTTTGCCATGCCGCGGGAGCTCCAGTGGCTGGCGTTCTCCGGGCAACTCTCCAGCGTCTGCACGATCACAGCTTCGATGCGGGCATCGTCGATCGTGAGCGGCGCTCCGGAGCGCGGTTCGTCATGCAACCCGGCCACACGTTGCTCCACAAAACGCCGCCGCCACTTGCCTATCGTCGCCCGGCCCAGGCCCAGCTTGGCCGCGACTTCCGTGTTCTGGCCGCCTTCCACGATCCTGGCTCTCAGAGCCAGTCCCTGCGCCGTCTTCCGTCGCATCGTCAGTGACTTCAGTTCGGCACGTTCATCATCGCTCAAGATCAGGGGCGCAAGTCGCTGGACCGCCATCGGATGCTCCGTCGCTGCTTGGCCCTCCTTGGCACAGCGACGCGAATCTAACGCGACTCTAAGATTGCGAACTTGGGACTCGGGACACTAGCGAAAGATAGTCTTCATCATGTATCCTCACTGCTTTGCCAACCGCGTGGTCGCTGCGGAGACAAACAATTCACGTCTTGTAAACTATTATCACCGCGGTTTTTTCGGGTGAGATGAAGGCTGTCCGCGTCCTCCAGCATGATTGTCAGCGGCGAGGCTTCTTGCGATTTTGTGGACGCACTTGCAATCTCATGCGACTCAAATGAAGTCTCTGGAGGGCCCCGCCCAGAAGGATCTCTCGCGGATCCGCAGCTTGGGACCTCAGAGATTGTTGGTTGATGTTCCTAGGCCGGAGCTGCGCATTCCACAGCCCGAGGAGTGACTGACCGGCGTCTGGCTATCTTCTTCTTTCATGCGCGCAGTGACCTCGGGAATGTTACTGCTAAACAAAATTGACACAGCATCACCAGCTTTGCCAGTCATCGCCGGATTTCGGCGCCCGTACTCATTCATGTTTTGCAGCGTTTGCCACATCCAGCAAGACGACAGAGAATGGTGCAAGGTGTTTCCAACCTCTACCTTCCGCGGTCGCTTGAGTGAAATGGCCACCCAGTTTCCTCCGGCACCGCGCCACCAAAGAGCCCGGCGATCCCGTCTTGCCCCACAAACGGCAATCCAGCCGCCGGCATTCTACGATCGCAGGGCCCCAGAGAACGAGCCACTCCGGTCCAAGTTCAATGGCGCGCCGGGATGTTGCCTGGTCGGGGATCGTGTCCCCGAGCTTGGTGTAACTGGCGGTGGGACACCGCGTTCGCCGGCAAGAGCCGGACTGGTCAGCTGGCG
>NZ_JAQOSR010000205.1:0-13401 GCF_046718885.1 Bradyrhizobium sp. UFLA01-814
CCAAGCTCGGCTGGGCGCCGAAGACGCCGTTCGCGCAGCTGGTGAAGGAAATGGTCGCCAGCGATCTCGTCGAGGCCTGGCAGGACGCGGCCAATGGCAAGCACGGCGTTTGAGCTGAAGGGCAAGACCGTCTTCGTTGCCGGTCATCGCGGCATGGTCGGCTCGGCGCTGATGCGCCGGCTGGCGCGCGAGGAGGCCGATCTCCTGACGGTGTCGCGCAGCGAGGTCGACCTGCGCGACCAAACCGCGGTCAACGCCTGGTTTGCCGCGATGCGGCCGCAGGCCGTGTTCCTCGCCGCCGCCAAGGTCGGCGGCATCGTCGCCAACAACACGCTGCGGGCCGAATTCCTCTACGACAATCTGGCGATCTCGAGCAACGTGATCCAGGCGGCGCACGCCAATGGCTGCGAGAAGCTGATGTTCTTCGGCTCGTCCTGCATCTATCCGCGCCTGGCGCCGCAGCCGCTGCGCGAGGATTCGATGCTGACCGGCCCGCTGGAGCCGACCAACGAGCCCTATGCCATCGCCAAGATCGCCGGCATCAAGATGGCCGAGGCCTATCGTAGCCAGTACGGCGCCGATTTCATCAGCGTGATGCCGACCAATCTCTACGGCCCTGGCGACAACTATCACCCCGAATACAGCCACGTCGCTGCCGCGCTGATCCGTCGCTTCCACGAGGCCAAGGTTTCGGGCGCCGGCCACGTCGCGGTGTGGGGCACCGGCACGCCGCGCCGCGAATTCCTCTATGTCGACGATCTCGCCGACGCCTGCGTCCATCTGATGAAGACCTATTCCTCGCCCGAGCTGGTCAATATCGGCACCGGCGAGGACATCACCATCGCCGAGTTCGCCCTCGTGGTTGCCGCTGCTGTCGGCTACCGCGGTGAGATCAGCTTCGATACGTCGCGGCCGGACGGCACGCCGCGCAAGCTGCTCGACGTCGGCCGGCTGGCCAGGCTCGGCTGGCGCGCCACCACCTCGCTCGAGGATGGCATCGCCCTCGCCTACCGGACGTTTCTCGATGAGAAATAGAGATGCCGCCAAAATCGATCTGCTCGTCCGGAACAAAATAAGTAGCTAGCGGCGAGATTGACTTGACAAATCCTGCGCCATCAAAGAATTGCGCAGCAAAGGCGCTGTGGATCCGCCGCCCAGCATAATCGTCTCATGACTGCATTGGCACACTTGGAGATCGTCGCCGTCCAGACGCGCAGAGCATTTGCCGCAACGAGTGCCGAGATGAGATTCGAAAACGTCATCATCGTGCGATCGCTGGAATTGCGAGAGACCACGTTGGATGCGCATGGCGCCTTCAAATCAACGCATCGGCTGCTTCGCGAATGCCCGTGTAAATGTCGTCGAGATCTGGAGCCGTAATGCAGTACGGCGGCATCACGTAGATGGTGTTACCAAGCGGGCGCAGCAGCAGATTTCGCGCCTTGAAGAAAGCCTGAAGCTTCGGACCGACGGTCGCAAGATAGCCCGTATCCCTCACCTCGAGATCGAGCGCTGCGATGGTTCCGGTGCGGCGGACGTTTGCAAAGCGCGGATCCCTACGGAATGGCTCGATCGCCCGCTCCTGCATAGTGGCGACCGATGCCAGGCGATCACGAGACGCGCTGTCTTGCCAAAGATCGAGGTTGGCCTTCGCTGCGGCGCAGGCCACCGGATTCGCAGCATATGAACCCGAGTGAAAGAACGTACGCGTGCGATCTTTCGAATAGTGCGCATCAAAAATATCACCGCGGCAAAGCGTCACCGCGAGGGGAAGCGCACCTCCCGTGATGCCCTTCGAATAGCAGACGATATCTGGTGTGATGTTGGCTTGCTCGCAGGCGAATAAAGATCCGGTACGACCCCAACCGGTCATGACCTCATCGGCGATGAACAGAACCTCAGATACTTCGCAGATCCGTTTCATCTCCTTGAGCACCCAGGCGGGGTACATTAGCATCCCGCCAGCCCCCAACACGAGAGGCTCGACGATAAACGCCGCTGGAATTTCGTTTCGACATACGGCCTCGAGCGCATCAAGAGTCACCTGTTCACGGCCGCTTGCTGGGAACGGAACCGAGGTCACGTCGAACAGCAGCGGCCCGTAGGCCACGTTGAATACGCCGCGGGCACCAACCGACATCGCCCCAACCGTGTCGCCGTGATAGGAATGTTGCATCACGACAATGCGTATGCGTTGCTCGCCAATATTATGCCAATAGCCGAGCGCCATTTTTAAGGCGACTTCCACGCTGCCTGAACCACCATCGGAGAAAAAGACATGGTCGAGACCACGCGGCACGACTTTCAATAGCAGCGCCGCAAGCTCCTCGGCCGGCTCATGGGAATATCCGGCAAAGATGATCTGGTTAAGCTTGCCAGCTTGCTCCTGGATTGCTCTGACAATATTTGGATGGCAATGGCCATGGGTTACAACCCACCAGGAGGAGATTGCATCTACGATGCGGTGCTCCTCTGACGTGTAGAGATAAGCTCCATCTCCGCGCACGATCTTGATCAGTTCGTCTTGCAGCGCGTGTTGTGTGAACGGATGCCAGATCGGCGACCTCTTCTTTAGCGCCATGGCTTGAAATCATCTCGACGGAATGAAGCGTTGAACGCGGCCTGCAGCGTGTCTGCCGACAAAGGAGCAATCCAGGGCAAGCGCCCTAACCAACGGACCCGGCCCATCTCGCAAATCGCCCTCACAGCTTCCGGGTTCTTCTCACCAACGAAAGCTATTCCGAGAATGTCGATGTGACGCTTTCGGAGAGCCTCTATTGAGAGCAGCGACTGGTTAATCGCTCCCAACGCAGTGCTCGCGCAAAGCACGACTGGAAGCCGCCATCGCTCAAAGATGTCGATGTAAAGTGTGCTGCCACTCAGCGGTACCATCAGCCCGCCGGTCCCCTCGATCACAAGTTGCCGCTCCCCGGTATCGGGCATATTGAGCGAATCCGTGTCGATGCGAACTTCGTCGGCTTCGGCGGATTGATGGGGCGAAGTGGGAGTTCGCAGGCGGTAAAGCTCCGGCACGATGCGATCGGATGTGAGACTGCCGAGCCTTGCGACCAGCTCTGTATCGGTCTCTCCCGCAAGACCCGCCTGAATTGGTTTCCAATAGCTCGCGCCGAGGAGATTGGTCAGCCCCGCGCAGAAGATCGTCGTTCCAATTCCGGTATCCGTGCCAATCACCACGATCTGCTGCAGCCTCATCGAGCTTCACCTCATATCTCCTCGAACAGAACGTCGAGCATGGACGTCATCCTCGACGACATTGAGCGTCATTGAAATCCGCAGACCGGCTAAAATCTAACGTTGAACGCTACTTGCGACCGACTATTCGTCGATCGTATCAGTTGTCTGCCAGATCGCGCTCGCCGTAGGCGTGCGATCGCTGTACGAACCGGACCGACCTGCGCTTGGAGCCGAAAGATGTATCCTAATTGTCTCAGAACAGTACGCTACGTACTCGAGGTGGTCCGCGAACCACCTATCGAAAGATGCTGAATGAATCGGGGCCCCGGAGAATGTTCAGCCCGACCTGATGCTTTGCGGGTCGCAGCGGCCGGCGCAAACGATTTGCTGCCTTTGCAAATCGTCTCTTCGCGAGCCGCCACGTCCCGCGGTTCGTCACAATGCTAAAGTGAAACGGTGAGGCCGACCTATCGTGCCGGTCCCATGGTGCGCAATCACATAGGCGGCAAACCGCGCTCGGGTTCGACGTTGAAGATTCCGACGCGTCCGTTGTCATGCTGCGGTGTCCAGCAGCAGTTGCACCTTATCCACCTGGTGCCCCCACCGTGATGCCGTGATTACTCGCAAACCTCAGCGGAGCTTGCAAATTCTTCCATTTGTACTCGCAGTCGAGCGCCCTAGCGGCTTGCTATCGCAGCTCAATCAGGGGCGCCGCCTGATGCTAAACGCGTGCTGCGAGCGCGCAACGTCGATCAAGCCGTGCCACCTGCTCGCGCGCCACATTCAGACCATTGGCCCCCTGGTAGTCCAAATGCTTTGATCAAAGAGATGGTTCTTGCGAGCTTCTGCCGCAGGCTCCAACTGCCGGACGAGCGGCAACCCTTGCTTCTGCCGTAAGGCGGCGGCGCCAGCATTGCGCTGAGCCTGATCCCGGGCTAAGGATGCGGCCGAGTTGCAGCGTCATCTTTGCGGTCACCATGATCCGTCACATCGTGTTCTTCACGGCCAAGGATAAGGCCGATATCGACCAAATCATCGACGGTCTATCGGTTCTCACTACAATCCCACATGCACGCCGACTCGAAATTGCACGTAACCGCAAGAGCGATCAACTCGGCAACGATATCGATGTCGTTGTCTATGGTGAGTTCGATAGCGAGAGAGATCTTGCAGCGTACAAAACGCACAATCTGTATCTGGAGGCGATCCGGCGCGTACGACCACTCCGGGAGCTGCGCTTTGCCGCCGATTATGAACTATCAACAGACGTCCATTTCGCTGGAGCGGCGGAGTTAAGCCAAATTGCTCGGCGCAGCCGGCCGGCTGACACAGGCTAATTTGATGATCAGCCCAGGGTTCGTCCGTTTCGGACGAAACGTGGCCTTTCTCTGGACGATCGGTTCGAACCCCGCCAACCATCGGTGATCGCTAGCACTATGGACGTCCGTGAATTGCAGTGGATCGAGCCCGTCAAGGCACTGCGATGCCTTGCGCGCCGGCCACACCTTGCCTTTCTTGATAGCGCAGCGCGGCATGAAACGCTTGGGCGGTATTCATATCTATCGTGCGAACCGTTCAGCACCTATTTGATTACCGATGGACATGCAAGTTGGAATGGCGAGACTATTCAGGGCGATCCTTGGGTAGTGCTTCGCACGCTTCTCGCCAGATATCGGGAAGAGCATCGCCCTGATCTTCCGCCCTTCCAGGGAGGCGCGGCCGGCTTTTTTGCTTACGATCTGAATAGGACGTTGGAACGATTGCCGGCGCCGGCAAATCCCGGTCAGTGCT
The DNA here is from genome assembly GCF_046718885.1 of Bradyrhizobium sp. UFLA01-814. Classification (NCBI taxonomy): domain Bacteria; kingdom Pseudomonadati; phylum Pseudomonadota; class Alphaproteobacteria; order Hyphomicrobiales; family Nitrobacteraceae; genus Bradyrhizobium; species Bradyrhizobium sp. UFLA01-814. Next base: position 4,987 of record NZ_JAQOSR010000205.1, read on the forward strand.
TGCCCCACTCGATTCTGCATTTCTACGACGTGGTCGTCAGCTTCGACCACCACCACAACAGGTGCTGGATCGTCTCCACCGGATGGCCGGAGCAAGACCCCGCTCGACGAACCGAGCGCGCGCGTCGTCGCGCCGACGAGTTTTCGGCGCTGCTTGCCAATCCAAAGGTTCCGCGGATTATAATCCCTGCCACGGCGGGCGCATGGCATTCGAACTTCAGCCGTGAAGGCTACATCGCGGCGGTCCAGCGCGTCGTCGATCTGATTCTAGCAGGGGACGTATTCCAGGCAAACATTGCCCAACGGTTCAATGCCAGGGTGTCGCCCCTGTTCGATCCGCTCTCCTTTTACTGCCAACTGCGCTCATTAAACCCGGCGCCGTTTGCAGCCCTCCTGCGCTATGGCGAGCTGACCATTGCGTCGAGCTCCCCGGAGCGTTTCCTGAAATTTGATGGACGGCAGGTCGAAACGCGCCCCATCAAGGGCACGATCGCGCGTTCCGCCGACCCGAAAGAAGATCAGCGCCGCGGTGAAATCCTGCTTGCATCCGAAAAAGACCGTGCCGAGAACATCATGATCGTCGACCTTCTGCGCAATGATCTGTCGCGCGTTTGCACTGCGGATTCGGTCGACGTTCCAGCGCTGTGCGACCTCGAGTCCTTCGCTTCAGTGCACCATCTCGTCTCGATCGTGAGGGGCGAACTTGCGACAGGCAAAGACGCGGTTAGTCTGCTTCGCGCCTGTTTTCCAGGAGGATCCGTGACCGGCGCTCCAAAGGTGCAGGCGATGAAAATCATCGCGAACATCGAGCAAGTAGCACGAGAGGTCTATTGCGGGGCGATCGGCTTCATCGGCTTCAACGGGCACATGGATACAAACATCGCGATCCGCACCGTGACGATCGATAATGATCTGGCTGCGTTTCATGCAGGTGGCGGGATAACGGTGATGTCGGATCCAGAGGCCGAATACGAGGAGACGCTCGCCAAGGCACAGCGAATCTTTGAGGCCTTTCAGGCCACAACACCTGGTGCACCTTGATTGTCATTATCGACAATTACGATTCGTTCGTCTTCAATATTGCGCGCCATTTCCGTAAACTAGGTGAAGCAACGGAAGTAATCCGCAACGATGCGCTCAGCCTTACCGACATTGTCGGCCTCAGACCGCGCGCAGTGGTCATTTCGCCCGGTCCCTGCACGCCAATGGAGGCTGGGATATCGACCGCCGTGGTGCGCGAACTTTCAGGTCGCGTCCCAATTCTCGGTATTTGTCTCGGACACCAGTGTATAGGCAGCGTCTTCGGCGGACGCGTCGTGCGCGCTCGTCGCCCTATGCATGGTCGGTCCTCCTGCGTAACGCATGACGGTCGTGGGCTGTTCAGCGAACTTCCGTCCCCACTTTGCGTCGGTCGCTACCATTCGCTCGTTGTCGAGCTGGATGAAGCATCCAGGCAACATCTTAAGGTAACGGCGCACTCCGACGAAACCGAGATCATGGCCCTCGCCCATCGCTATCACCCAACCTATGGCGTACAGTTTCATCCGGAATCGATATTGACCCAATATGGGTCCATGCTGCTGATGAGCTTCTTGCAAATTGCAAACGCCTTCGCGAGCAGGAGAATCGACGCCCACGAACCGTTGGCAACGCCTCTTTCAAAGGACGCATCCGAGCCACCATCCAGGATATGATCGCGCGCACTGCAGCCGCTGGTTCAGTCTGGCCGGCTAGCAGGAGTTCTGCTCGCGACCTCAGTGACTTGATCGCTCTAGAGGCGCGATCGAGCGCCCCTCGGTCGACCGACGGCAGCAATTCGTGGCGCGGGCGAACCCCGGAAGCGTAATTCGCGGCTCCTGCGCCTGGGAGCGTTCAGCGTCATCGATTGGCCAGATGGGCATCAGCTGCCCCGGTGAGGTCGAGCTCGGCTTGGTCAGCGCTTGCGTCAGCGCGGTGATCGGACGCGATCGCGACATAGACCGCGGGCAGCACGAAGAGCGTGAACAGCGTGCCGATCGACATGCCCGCGACGAGCACGAGCCCGATCGAGAAGCGGCTCGCGGCGCCCGCCCCCGTTGCGGTCAACAAGGGTAAGAGGCCCATGACCATCGCCGCCGTGGTCATCAAGATTGGACGGAGTCGGACGCGCGCCGCCATCTCGATGGCCGAGCGGCGATCGAGTCTCTCCTTGAGCTGCAGCTCATTCGCGAACTCGACCATCAGGATACCGTGCTTGGCAATCAACCCGACCAATGTCAACAGTCCGACCTGGGTGTAAATGTTCATGGTCGCCGCACCAAAGAATAGTGGGATCAACGCGCCGACGATCGCCATCGGTACGCTGATCATGATGATGAGCGGATCTCGCAAACTTTCGAACTGCGCCGCAAGCACCAGGAAAATGATGATGAGTGCAAATGCAAAGGTGATGGCCAGTTGATTGCCCTCCTGCACATATTGGCGGGCGTCGGCAAGGAAGTCGTGGCTGAAGCCTGAGGGTAGCTTCTTTGCCTCCCCGTCCAGGAAGTCCACAGCCTGCCCGATCGTGACGCCGGGCATCGGTACGGCCTGGAAGGTCGCGGAATTGAGTTGGTTGTAATGGGTGAGCACGTTCGGATCAGTTGCCGTCTCGATGGAAACCACGGTTGACAGCGGCAGCATCGAACCTGCCGCAGTCTTCAGAAAATAGCTGCCCAGTGATTCCGGCGTCAGGCGCTTCTCGCGCGTCACCTGCGGGATCACCTGGTAAGAGCGGCCCTGCAGATTGAAGCGATTGACGTAGTTTCCGCCAAGTAGGGTGGCGAGCGCGCTACCAACGTTCTGCATGGTGACGCCAAGGTTGTTAGCCTTGGAGCGATCGACTTTGATTCGTAGCACCGGCTGGTTGAATTCAAGGTCGGAGTCGCTGACCATGAACAGACCGCTGTTGCGCGCGGCATCCTTCAGCTTCGACATCTGCTCATAGACAGACTGGAAGCCACGCGTCGAGTTGATTACCATCTGCACTGGCAGACCACCCGATCCACCCGGAAGCGGCGGCAAGCTGAAGGCAAATGAGTTGATGCCTTCGATCTTTGACAGCTCAGCCTGGACCAACGGCTTTAGCTCGATCGACGACCGCTTGCGCTCGTCCCATGGCTTGAGCAACATGCCTGCCATGCCGCCTTGCGGACCGCTAACGCCATTCAGAACGAAGCGCAGATCGGTCTCGGGAAATTTCTGGAACGCGTTGTCAACCTTGGTGCCGTAGTAGTCCAGGTAGTCGATGTTGGCGTATTTCGGCGCCTTGGATATTGCGAATACGATGCCTTGGTCTTCCTCAGGTGCAAGTTCCCTGGAAATATGCATATAGAGAAAGCCGACGAGGCCCAGCATGGTCAGCGCGAACAGCCCGGTAATCGGGCGATAGTCGAGCGAGCGGTCGAGCTTGCGGCCGTACCAGCGTGTCATGTCGCCGAACACGCGGTTCACAAATGCCGCAAAGCGCCCCTCCTCGGTGCGTTTCAGGAAGACCGAGCACATCATCGGCGACAGCGTCAACGCGATCACGCCAGACACGATCACCGAACCAGCCAACGTAAGCGCGAATTCGCGGAACAGCGCACCGGTGAGGCCGCCGAGAAAGCCGATGGGCGCATACACGGCGGCCAACGTAATCGTCATGGAGACGACGGGGCCAACAATCTCGCGCGCGCCGATCTTGGCGGCCTGTATGGGCGGCGCGCCTTTTTCCAGATGGCGATGAATGTTTTCAACGACGACAATCGCATCGTCCACCACGAGACCGATCGCAAGCACCATCGCGAGGAGGGTCAGGAGATTCAATGAAAATCCCAGCGCCAGCATCATGCTGCAGACGCCAACCAGCGACAGCGGAATGGTGACGACGGGAATGATGACCGAGCGCAACGAGGCCAGGAAGAGGAAGATGACCAGCACCACAATCACGACGGCCTCAATGAGCGTGTTCTTCACTTCATCGATCGATGATTGAATGAACCTTGTGGAGTCGTAGGCCACTTTCATCTTCAGCGACGGCGGCAGATTGCGCTCCAGTTCCGGAAACAACGCTCGAACACCTCGCACGATGTTCAGGGGATTTCCTTGCGGGCTCGGCTGCACGCCGATGAAGATCGCGTGCTCACCATTCATGGCGACGCTGACGTCTGTGGTCTGCGCGGCAAGCTCGACGGTCGCAATGTCCTCCATGCGCACAAAGCCGCTGTCATTGGCTTTGACGATCATGCGCTTGAAGTCCTCGACACTCCGCAGATCAGTGTCGACCGTGATATCAGAAAGGATGAAATAGCCCTTGGCCTGACCAGCCGCGGCCTGGAAGTTGTTGGCGGCGATTGCAGCTGAAACCTCAGCCGGCGACACTCCGTGCCCCGCCATTCTTACTGGATCGAGCCAAAGTCGCATCGCAAAAGTCTGGCCGCCCAGGATATCTGCCGCTGCGACACCCTCTACAGTTGACATAATCGGCTGCACCACCCGCGAGAGATAGTCGGATATCGCGCTGGCCGTCAGTTCTTCGCTGGAGAAGGCGATATACATGACAGCGGTGGTCTGACCGGTAGACTTCGTGACGACAGGATCGTTCGATTCCTTCGGGATCAGATATTTGACCGAGTTGACCTTAGAAAGCACTTCAGTGAGCGCCTCGTTGGAATCGAAATTGAGCTTGATGTAGACTTGGATCGTCGAGGTGCCGAGAACCGAGGAGGACGTAATGTAGTCGACACCCTCGGCCGAAGCGACCGCCTGCTCCAGCGGGGTGGTGATGAACCCCTGGATCATGTCCGCGGAGGCACCAGGATAAGACGTCGTGATAGTGACGAGCGTATTCGACAGCTTGGGATACTGCCGAATCGGCAGAACGGCGGCCGCGCGAAGGCCAATCAGCAGGATCAGCAGACTGACAACGATCGACAGTACCGGACGTTTGATGAAAAGCTCGGTAAATGCCATCGCGGCGCTCGCATTCAATAGACCGACGCAAATTCGGCAAGTCACCGCCCTATCATCGATGCGGAGACTGCGGCTAAGGTCTGTAGCGTGAGGGAAGCGGAATCGGTTGCTCTAAAGGCTCTTGTTCCTGAGCAACACATCGCCCTCTACTTCGCGAGGATATTGGGCGACCATTTCGAATGAAGGTAGAAGCTTCAGCATGGCCTGAAGGGTCAGCTGACCTTCGTAAAGCTCCTTGTCGCTGTATTCGGTGTAGATGAAGCGCGTATTGTTTAAGGTCTGCCTGCCGCCAGCGAAGACATCAGCCTCCGCTCCTTGCACATCCATCCAGATCAAATCAATTTTGTTCAGATTGGCCTCGGCGCACCAGTCATCCAGGCGTCGGGTTTCAACCGATATCGGGCTATCGAACCGAACCCATTCATACTCGGTAAGATGATTCTTTGGTCGCCGTATCGATCCAGAAAGAGCCCAATCCTTTGCCTCTCTATCTCCGTTGCTTGGATGGAAGTCGACGCTACCATTCTTGTCGCTAATCGCGATCTCCGATAGACGAATCTTCTCGAGATAGAGACCAATGTTTTTCTTGAACCGAGCAATCGCCCGGGGATCCGGTTCGAAGCAGTAGATATGAGCTTCTGGGCAAAGCTGAAGAAAACGTAACGAGTCAGTTCCGTCGTAGCTGCCTATGTCCAAGATCACGGGATCTGGCTTCTGAAGGAACGAAACAATACGCTGATGGACCTCCAATGCGGACCCGGGCTCACGTGTTTCCATTTAACTCTGTCCTCACGCCTCAATGGCTCGCAACAAAATCAAGTTAGCTTAGGCTTTTGCCGATCACTGACGACCTTCGGAGATCTAGCCTCGACTCTGAAAGTACAAAAACCAGACGGGTGGCTCAACTCTACAGAGGTAAGCAGGCGATATAGAACGGGTTGCAAAACCTATACTAAGGTTTGCAGATGAAAGGAAGTTGCACGAATGGTCCGGCATTCGACGCGCCGCGCTCTCGCGGTCCTCTGAGGTTCGCGAGCTGTTCGACTAGATGTCAACCACCGGGCCGGGACTTCGCCAACCTCCTTGAAGACGGCAGACTCTGCCTGACCAGCAACGATAAACGCTGGGGAACGAACATCCGCGGCATCGCTGTTGGAAGACACAACTGAACTTTTGCCTCAGCGCGGCGGAGCGCACTGCTATTGCTGACGCGTCTCACCACCGCACACTTGAACGACGTTGACCCGCAAGCCAGGGCCACCGATGCCTCGCCCATCGCCGATCTGCCTGCGTTCCGCCTGCAGAGTAGCCTCGCCAGGAATGGAAAACGCCTGCGTGCGGTTGAAACCCCTCCGATAAGAAGCCCGTCGCAGCCGCCTGAACGTCTCAGCGACCATAGTCCCTCGCTCATGCGCCCGGAACCGTTGTGCGGCTAACCTCGGACGGGCACCTTACGCTGCGCTCGCAATCGAGCTATACCGGTGTGTAATCGAGTTATCCCCGAGGATGACTGGCACGATCGCGGGCGCAATCATATGGCCTTATACTATCTAGATAGTCGAGGGAGGCCATGTCCACTCAAGTTCACTGCCTATTCGGGGAAGCAAAGGAACGCGCACCGCACGGTCGTCGCGCACCTAGTCTATATTCCAGTTTGATCGATGATTTGAGTCAGTTGAATTTCGCAGACGCGGATGACCGTCGAGCATTCCCTCCGACACTACACAGCATGTTCGCAAGGCATGGACTGTTCGGGCTCACTACACCAGCAGAGCACGGCGGAATAGCTCTTCCCTTGCAAGAGGCCATCGACCTCATCTCCGCTACTGCATCCTTCGACGTCTCGGCTGCCTCTACCCTCGTCATTCATAACTTCTTGGCATTGCCCTGCATCGAGGCGGCGCCGCACATCCCTGAACAGAGGCACGTCATGTCCTGTGCAACACGCGGCGACCTTTGCGCATTCGCGTTGACAGAGCCTCAAGCTGGTTCTGCCCCGCGGCATATCGAGGCCTCGGCTTTCATGCACGAAGATAGAGTTCGCATCTCTGGTCGCAAAATTTGGATCGGCCTCGCCGATTGGGCTCGTTGGATCGTTTGCTTTGCGCGAGCCTCTGGTCCCGATGCGAAAGGTCGGCTCGTTGCCGTACTAGTTGATAGACAGGCTCCGGGCCTAAAGGTCACACACGAGCATCGCACCCTCGGTCTACGCGGCATCATTCAAAATACCCTGGAGTTTCAGGATGTCGAGGTGCCGAGTGCTTACGTGCTATCTCGCGATCAAGACGGCTGGGGGGCAGCAACATCTAGTATGAACCGCGGGCGTATCGGTGTGGCTGCCATGGGCCTTGGAGCCCTTGAGCGCGCTCTCCAGGTCGCAGCCTCATATGCAAACCATCGTCGATTAGGCAAGCTGCGCATGATTGAGAACAGCTATATCGCGCAGCTATTGGAGCAGATGGTACTCCGGCGGGAAGTAAGGCAATGCTGGGTGCATCCTGCCGAATTGTCTCAGCGCAGGGCGCACCCAACGTCCACCTTGCTTCGGCAACGAAGGTTTTGTCGTCGGAATGGTGCGGCGTCGTCGCAGATCAGTGCGTCCAACTGTTAGGCGGCCGTGGTTACGATGAGGGAACACCGGTGGCTAAAATCTATCGAGACGCTCGCATTCTACGCATCTTCGAAGGTCCGACCGAGGCGCTTCTGTCGCATCTCGGCCGCTGCCTTCTCTCTAGAGCCACACGTGACGAGATAGCCGATCTTTTTCTGTCTCTTGGTGCGGCGCAAATCCATGCCGCTATGATGGAGGAACTTTCCGGACTGAACGAGACAGACGGCGCCGTGCTAATCTATGCGGGTTGGCTCACCACGCTAGGACTGGCACAAGCTATCATGTCAGCTGATGGCTTCTTCCCTTCAGATTGTGCCACAGCAGCAGCTGACCTAGTCAGTTCCGAGTTAGCAACTCTCCGCACTCGCGCGCCGACACGGCAATCTTTCGAGGGCCGCATTCGCGCCAGCCGGGTTCTGAATGCCTTCCTCCAAGATGCAGTTTCTTCCATCGGTGCACCTGTCCTCACAGACGATCACCTCAAATTGGTGCAGTATGTATAACATCTTGCTAGGTCGATACGCAGAAAGATCATTGACGGCTGATCGCTTGCTGATTCCTCTGCGGTGCGCTTCGGGCAACGGCGATACAATACACCCGTTCAGGCTGAACGACGATCAGTAGCGGCGGATCAAGTCCTATTTGCCGATCGACGTCCGGCAAGGAAGTGCGTGTGATTAGCGGCAACTTCCATGTGATCAAGAGCGGTTGTCGATGGAGTGATTGCTCTAGTGAATATGAGCCAGCCAACGACGATCTAGTGTCCCGAGTCACAAGTTCGCAATCATAGATTCGCAGTAGATTCGCGTCGCTGTGCCAAGGATGGAGGCAAAC
>NZ_JAQOSR010000206.1:0-13358 GCF_046718885.1 Bradyrhizobium sp. UFLA01-814
CTACAGCGCGGGGCTCGCGAGTACAGACCTTGGCAGTTGGAATAGATCGAGACTGCGCGCGCGATCAGTATGCGAACACTGAAACAGCAAGGAAATCGACGACACGCTGCGACAATAAGCGCGATGCTCGTGCGCGCTGGAATGATTCTTGAAAATGATTCTTGCAGTTGTCGACGACGCGAGCTGTGTTCGATCGCGAGAAGCACGCGTCATCGCGAGCGACGCCTGACGCTTGCGCACCGGCCGGAAGCGGATGCGCCGCGCGGTGAACTGGTACCGGACGACCAGCCCTCGGCGCGGCGAATGTTCTTGTAATGTTCTTGCACTTGCCGCCCGGTTCCGCTACCCTTGATTGCGGAAGATAGGGGCAGCATGGTTCAGCGCGTTTCCACCGTCGCATTCGAGGGGATCGAGGCCCGCGCGGTCGACGTGCAGGTGCAGGTGCAGGTCGCGCCGGGATTGCCCGCGTTCGCGATCGTCGGCCTGCCCGACAAGGCGGTGTCGGAAGCCCGCGAACGCGTGCGTTCGGCGCTGATCGCCTCCGGCCTCGCGCTTCCCGCCCGCCGCATCACCGTCAACCTCGCACCCGCCGACCTGCCCAAGGAGGGCAGCCATTACGACCTGCCGATCGCGCTCGGCCTGATGGCCGCGATCGGCGCGATCCCGCCGGACGCGCTGAACGGCTTCACCGTGCTCGGTGAGCTCGGGCTCGACGGCTCGATCGCAGCCGTTGCGGGCGTGCTGCCCGCGGCGATCGGCGCCAATTCGCGCGACGAGGGATTGATCTGCCCGGCCGCCTGCGGCTCGGAAGCCGCCTGGGCCAGTCCGGACATCCAGATCATCGCGGCACACTCGCTGATCCAGATCGCCAACCACTTCAAGGGCACGCAGGTGCTGTCGCGCCCGCAGCCGAAGGTGCATGAGCGCGAGGAAACGCTTCTGGACCTGCGCGACATCAAGGGCCAGGAGAGCGCGAAACGCGCGCTCGAGATCGCCGCTGCCGGCGGTCATCATCTGCTGATGATCGGCTCGCCCGGCGCCGGCAAGTCGATGCTGGCGGCGCGACTGCCCTCGATCCTGCCGCCGCTGTCGCCGTCGGAGCTGCTCGAAGTCTCGATGATCGCCTCGGTTGCCGGCGAGATCCGCGACGGCGCCTTGACCGCGCGACGCCCGTTCCGCAGCCCGCATCATTCCGCCAGCATGGCCGCGCTGACCGGCGGCGGCGTGCGCGCCAAGCCGGGCGAGATCTCGCTCGCGCACCAGGGCGTGCTGTTCCTCGACGAACTGCCGGAGTTCGATCCGCGCGTGCTGGATTCGCTGCGCCAGCCGCTGGAGAACGGCGAGGTATCGGTGAGCCGGGCCAACCACCGCGTCACCTATCCGGCGCGCTTCATGCTGGTCGCGGCCATGAACCCGTGCCGTTGCGGCCATGCCTATGAACCCGGCTATTCCTGCAAGCGCGGCCGGCTCGACCGCTGCACCGCCGACTACCAGATGCGGATCTCCGGCCCGCTGATGGATCGCATCGACCTCAGGATCGAGGTGCCCGCCGTGACCGCGGCCGATCTGATCCTGCCGCCGCCGGCGGAGGGATCGGCCGAGGTTGCCGCCCGCGTCGCGGCCGCGCGCGACATCCAGCTCGCGCGCTACGCCGCGGCCGGCATGCCGCATGTCCGCACCAATGCGGAAGCACCGAGCTCGCTGCTCGAGACCATCGCGCAGCCCGACGCGCATGGGCAGAAGCTGCTGCGCGAGGCCGCCGACAACATGCACCTCACCGCGCGCGGCTATCACCGGGTGCTGCGGGTGGCGCGCACGCTCGCCGATCTCGACGGCGCCGACACGATCGGCCGGCTGCACCTCGCCGAAGCGCTGTCCTATCGTGCATTGGCCGACGATTTGCGCCGCGCCGCCTGACCTAACTGAAGCCCTGTCCCGATTCGTGCCGCAATGCCCCGCGTCAACGCGGCGGTAACGAGTTTTGTTTACGCTCCGCAAACCATAAGCACCGCGATCGGCGGCAAGCTTGGGTCGAGCGAGTTGTGTCATGTTGCGTTTGAAGATTTTGACCTCGGTGGTCCCCCTTGCCGTGGCCGCGGTCCTTGCCCGCGTCGAGTTCCTGCCGGGCCCGCGGCCCTGCATCGAGGTGGGTGGCGCCACGATGCAGATCGCATCGATCCCCTGGCTGGCGCAGCTTCACGTCAGCTTCACCGACGACCCCAGCCAGGCCACCGTCCGGGTCCAGATCGCCGACAGCGCCGACGCCGCCGACTTCACCGTGATCGACGATATCGACGATGCCGAGGCCGGCGCCTGCGAGCGCAGCGCGGCGGCGCGGCTGATCGGGATTTCCAGCGATGCCTCGGCAACCGGCCCCGTCATCTATCTGACGCATGATGACGGTCCGTCCGACTACCGTGTCTTCGTGCAGTCGAAGACGTTCTCGGTGCGCGATGCCGCGGCCCTGATCGTCAGCGCCCGCGGCGGACACCGCCGCCTCGAAGCCGCATCGCCCGCGCCTGACGCGCGCGTCCCGAACCGGGTCATGGCAGAGTTAACCCCCCGCTAACCTTGTTCTGAGGGCGGCGCGAAATGGCCACCAATTTCAAGCACTTTGCAAGCTGGCCGACGCATCGTCAGCGCCAGATCAAGCTGTCTCAGGGTCACCATTGATGGGGCGTTTCTTCCGGATCAAGTTGCGCCTTCGCCGCTTCCTCCGGCGCCATTCCTGGGTCGCGACGATCGTCCGCTCGTTCACGATCTTCTCCGTCGCATTCGGCAGCGCCTTCGGGTTCATTTCGGGCGCACTCTCGCAACAGAGCGGCTACGATCCCAATGCATTCGCGATTGGGGTCAGCTTCCTGTTCGCGCTCGCCTGCCTTTGGATCGTGACGCTCGGCATCCGCCTGCGGCTGATGCGCAAGCGGCTGCGCACCATCGCCATGCACAATGAAGCGATGGCCGACCGCAACTGGGAACTGCAGGAGGCCGAGCAGCGCGCCTCCACCCTGTTCGAGGCGCAGGACGATTTGATCGTGCTGCGCGACCTCGACGGGCTCATCACCTATGCTAACGACGCCTATTGCGAGCTGGCGCAGATTTCCCGCAGCGAATTGATCGGCAGCACCGCAACGCTGAAGGTGCTCGAGCAGGGCGACACCGCGCTCGAATCCAACGGCACGCGGGTCTACGACCAGAAGATCGAGGGACCGCTCGGGCCGCGCTGGATCGCCTGGCGTGAAGGCCTCGTGCGCAACGATGCCGGCGCGCCTGCGGAGATGCAGAGCGTCGGCCGCGACGTCACCGACCGCACCGAGAGCGAGCACGCGCTCGCCGAAGCGCGCGATCAGGCCGACGCCGCCAACCGCGCCAAGTCGCGCTTCCTTGCGATGGCGAGCCACGAGATCCGCACCCCGCTCAACGGCATCATCGGCATGAGCGGATTGCTGATGGATACGCAGCTGACGCCGGAGCAGATGACCTACGTCAAGGCGGTCAAGACGTCCGGCGACGCGCTGCTCGCGCTGATCGAGGAGCTGCTCGATTATTCCAAGATCGAGGCCGGCAAGATCGATCTCGAACACCGCGCCTTCGCGCTGTCCGGCCTGATCGAGGACATCACCGAGCTGCTGGCGCCGCGCGCGCAGACCAAGGGCATCGAGATCGCCGCCTATGTTGACGAACGGCTGCCGATGCAGGTGACCGGCGACGCCGCGCGGCTGCGTCAGGTGCTGCTCAACCTCGCCGGCAACGCCATCAAGTTCACCGCGACCGGCGGCGTGGCGCTGATCGTCGAGCCCGGCATCTGGCCGAACGAGATCAGCTTCCTGGTTCGCGACACCGGCATCGGCATCGCGCCGGAAGCGCAGCAGCGTATTTTCCGGGAGTTCGAGCAGGCCGACGATCGGATCGCGCGCAGCTATGGCGGCACCGGCCTCGGCCTCTCGATCAGCGACCGCATCGTCAAGCGGATGGGCGGCCGCATCACGCTCGCAAGCACGCCGGGCGCCGGCTCGACCTTCGAGGTGTCGATCCCGCTCGTCGCGGCCGATACCGGCGAGGCCAACGGCTTCGCCGCGCCCGACTTGACGGGACAGTCGATCATGCTGGTGGCGCCGCACAGCATCGAGGTCTCGCTGATCTCGCGGCAGTTGCAGCGCTGGGGCGCGCAGACCTGCATCGTGTCGGACGCCGGTGTCGCCGAGGCGTTGCTGCCGGAGCGGAGCTGGCACACGGTGCTGATCGACCACACGCTCGGCACGCCGGCGATGGAGGCGTTTGCCGACGCCGCCCGCATCCACGCAACCCATCGCATCGTGATGTTCACGCCGGCGACGCGGCAGGAGCTTTCGGCCGCCGAGACCGCCATGTTCACCGGCTACCTGGTCAAGCCATTGCGCGCGTCGTCGCTCGCCGCACGCCTGACCGCATCGCCGGAAATTGCCGCGCCGAGCCTCGCGATCGAGGCGGCCGCCGAGTCCGCGCCCACTGCGCCCGCATCCGCGTTGCCGGACAAGGGGCTGTCGATCCTGGTCGCCGAAGACAATGAGATCAACGCGCTGTTGATGCGCTCGCTGCTCACCCGGCTCGGCCACAACGTGGTCATCACCACCAATGGCGAGCAGGCGATGGAATCCTGGCTGTCGGCGACCTCAGCCGGCACGCCCTATGATCTCGTGCTGATGGATATCCAGATGCCGCGCCTCAACGGCATCGAGACCACCAAGCAGATCCGCGCCCATGAAGCGGCGCAATCCGTCCGCCGGACCCCGATCCTGGCACTGACGGCAAATACCCTGGTGGAAGACCGCTATGCCTGCTTCGAAGCCGGCATGGACGGTTTCCTGATCAAGCCGCTCGACCGCGAGAAGCTGGAAGAAGCGCTCGCGGGCCTCGCCGCCGCGCGGCATATCGCGGCGTAGCAGCGAAAAATTCCGCGTCGTCCCGGCGAAGGCCGGGACCCATAACCACAGTTGTCGATTGGCGATTGGTGAACGACCGTCTCGCCGCCTGCCCTTTGCAGGGGCCGCGGAGTATGGGTCCCGGCCTACGCCGGGACGACACCGTTGATGTGGTCCGCTTTAACGGATCAGAACTTACAGCCGGCGCAGCGCGACCGATTGCACCACGTGGTCGGCGCCCTTCTTCAGGATCAGCGTCGCGCGCGGGCGGGTCGGCAGGATGTTGTCCTCGAGATTGGCGAGGTTGGTGCGCTCCCAGATCGCGATCGCGGTCGCCGTTGCTTCCTCGTCCGACAGCGGCGCATAGCGGTGGAAGTAGGACCTCGGATCGGTGAACGCGGTGTCGCGCAGCGCCAGGAAGCGCTTGATGTACCACTCCCGCAGCACGGCCTCGTCGGCGTCGATATAGACCGAGAAATCGAAGAAGTCGGAAACGAACGGCACCGCCTTGCCGTCGCGCGGCAGCCGCCCGGTCTGCAGCACGTTGACGCCCTCGACGATCAGGATGTCAGGCTGGTCGATCTCGACCCATTTGTTCGGCACGATGTCGTAGGTCAGATGCGAATAGACCGGCGCGCGCACGCGGCGCCGCCCCGCCTTGATGTCGCTGAGGAACGACAGCAGCGTCGGCAGGTCGTAGCTTTCCGGGAAGCCCTTCTTCTGCATGATGCCCTGCCGCTCGAGCACCGCATTCGGAAACAGGAAACCGTCGGTCGTGATCAGATCGACCTTCGGCCGCGGCGACCAGCGCGCCAGCAGCGCCTGCAGCACGCGTGCCGTGGTCGACTTGCCGACCGCGACGGATCCGGCGACGCCGACGATGTAGGGCATCTTGCGGTCGCGGATGTTGAGGAACTGACGCTGCGAGTAATACAGCCGCTGCGTCGCATCGACATAGATCGAGAGCAGCCGCGACAGCGGCAGGTAGATGTCCTCCACCTCCTGCAAGTCGAGGCGGTCGTGCATCGAACGCAGGCGGTCGAACTCGCCCGGCTCGAGCGTCATCGGCGTATCGTCACGCAGATGCGACCATTGCTGGCGCGTGAAGATGCGGTAGGGGTTGTACTGTTGATCTGGTGCCCGGATGTCCATGAGGCCGCCCCTCTCGATGCGCTCGATCATTTGCGCTAGTCGCGCTTGCGCGACGCCTTCTCTTCCAGTCCCGACATCGAGGTGCGCTTCTCCAGCGCGGCCTCGACATCCTCCAGCTTCACGCCGCGGGATTTCAACAGAACCAGCAGGTGAAACACGAGATCGGCACTTTCCGCGATGAGATGATCGCGGTCATTCTCGACCGCGGCGATCACGGTCTCGACCGCTTCCTCGCCCAATTTCTTGGCGCAATGCTCCGCGCCCTTGTCGAGCAGCTTGCGGGTGTAGGACGCCTCACCGCCCGTTGCAGCGCGGGCGTCGATGGTGGCGGCCAGATCGTGGACCGTGAAACGCGACATCAACTCAACTCAAGCATGCACGGCGGCACCACACGGGTGCCACCCCTTAGGTGGGGACTTAGCATTTTTGTGACAAGGAGTCCCAGCTCTCCCTGTTTGAGCGTGGTCTTCACGGAAAACCGGTTTCCACTTTTCCGGACCACGCTCGCGCTAGGGATCGAGCCGCATCGGCAGGCCGGCGCGCACCATGTGATCCTTGGCCTGGCGGATGGTGAATTCCCCGAAGTGGAAGATCGACGCGGCCAGCACGCCGGTGGCGTGCCCCTCGCGGACGCCGTCGACCAGGTGGTCGAGATTGCCGACACCACCGGACGCGATGACCGGTACGGGGACACTGTCCGCGATCGCCCGGGTCAGCGGCAGGTCAAAGCCCTGCCTGGTGCCGTCCCGGTCCATCGAGGTCAGCAGGATTTCGCCGGCGCCGAGCGAGACGACCTCCTGGGCGTATTCGATGGCGTCGATCCCGGTGGCATTCCGTCCACCATGGGTGAAGATCTCCCAGCGGTCCGAGCCGCCGGCGCGCTTGACCCGCTTGGCATCGATCGCAACCACGATGCATTGCTCGCCGTATTTCTCGGCCGCTTCCTTGACGAATTCGCGCCGGCTGACGGCCGCCGAATTGATCGAGACCTTGTCGGCGCCGGAACGCAGCAGGGTCTTGATGTCGTCGACGGTGCGGACGCCGCCGCCCACGGTCAGCGGCATGAAGCAGGCTTCCGCGGTTCGCCGCACCACGTCCAGCATGATGCCGCGGTTTTCATGGGTGGCGGTGATGTCGAGGAAGGTGAGCTCGTCGGCGCCGGCGGCGTCATAGGCGATCGCGGCCTCGACCGGGTCACCGGCGTCGCGCAGATCGACGAAGTTGACGCCCTTGACCACGCGGCCGTCCTTGACGTCGAGGCAGGGGATCACGCGAACCTTGAACATGATCTCCTCCTACGCGCCGCGGATCAGCTGAAGGGCGGCGGCCGGATCGAGCCGTCCGTCGTACAGCGCACGGCCGACGATCGCACCGGCCAGCTTCTTCGCACGCGGCTCCAGCAGCGCCTTGACGTCATCGATCGAGGCGAAGCCGCCGGAGGCGATCACTGGAATCGAGATGCGGTCGGCGAGCGCGATGGTGGCGTCGAGGTTGAGGCCCTTGAGCAGGCCGTCGCGGGCGATGTCGGTGAAGATGATCGCGGCAACGCCGGCATCCTCGAAGCGCTGCGCGATCTCGAGCGCGGTCACGTGCGAGGTCTCGGCCCAGCCTTCGACCGCGACCTTGCCGTCGCGCGCATCGAGGCCCACGGCCACGCGACCTGGGAATGTCTTCGCCGCGCCCTTCACGAGCTCGGGATCGCGCACTGCGGCGGTACCGATGATGACGCGCGTGATGCCCTTGTCGAGCCAGGCCTCGATGGTCTTGAGGTCGCGGATGCCGCCGCCGAGTTGCACCGGCATGGTGACGGCCTTCAGCATCGCCTCCACCGCATGGGCGTTCATCGGCTTGCCGGCGAAGGCACCGTCGAGATCGACGACGTGGAGATATTCGAAGCCCTGCGCGGCGAAGCTCGCCGCCTGCGCCGCCGGATCGAGATTGAACACGGTGGCGCGCGCCATGTCGCCCTGCTCCAGGCGCACGCACTGGCCGTTCTTCAGATCAATCGCTGGAAAGAGGATCACGGCTTCCACTTCAAGAAATTGGCGATCAAAGCGAGGCCGAAGCGCTGGCTCTTCTCGGGGTGAAACTGGGTGCCGATCGCGGTGTCCTTGCCGACGATCGCGGTCACCGGCCCGCCATAATCGGCGCGCGCCAGCACGTCCGCCTCATTGGCGGCGTTGAGGTGATAGGAGTGCACGAAATAGGCGTGACGTCCCTTCGGCCCGAGCGGCAGCCGCTCCAGCACCGGATGCTCACGCACCATGTCGAGCGTGTTCCAGCCCATATGCGGGACCTTCAGACTCTCGTCGCGCGGCTCGATCCTCTCGACATCGCCGCCGATCCAGTTGAAGCCCTCGGTGATCACGTGCTCCTTGCCGCGCGTCGCCATCAGCTGCATGCCGACACAGATGCCGAAGAACGGCCGCGCCTTGACCCGCACCGCTTCGGTGAGCGCTTCCAGCATGCCGTCGACCGCGTCGACGCCGCGGCGGCAATCGGCGAACGCGCCGACACCGGGCAGCACGATGCGATCGGCGCGATACACCGCGTCGGGATCGCGCGTCACCTTGATGGCTTGCGGATCCTCCATGCTGCGCGCGGCGCGCTCGAAGGCCTTGGCCGCCGAATGCAGATTGCCGGAGCCGTAATCGATGATTGCAACGGTCATCGCGATCCTCCTGGCTCTGGAAACAATCCGATGATGCCGCCCTGCGGCATCGACGGCGGTTTTGAGAATGATTGACCCGGAACGTCGCGGGTCGGCGGCGGCGCGCCGCGATCGACCGACCGCTGGTCGTTGACAGCGCCGCGATGCCGCGCGGTCCAGCGCGCGAAGAAACGGCGCTCGGCGGCCTCCGCATCGTCGCCCACGACGATGTCGATCTGGCGCCATTTGCGCCGCGACAACGTCCAGCGCTGCAAGCTCGCCGCTTCGAGCCCGAGCAACACCATCAGCACCAGGTCGACGAAGAAGATCGCGCTGCGGCCGACGCCAAGCTTCGTCAGCGCGTAATCGATCACGAAAGTAAGAACGAACCAGCCGATCAGCGCCAGCCAGAGCCGATGCCAGGCCAGCCAGATCACGCCCGCAACCGCGGCCCAGAAATGGAAGCCGTCGCGCACGAAGACGAACTTGTCGGCCGCCGCGAGATTGGCGCCGTTGGCCACGGGGGCATGCACTGTATAGACCGGCATCGAACGCTCCGCCGAGGATGGACTCTTATTTAAAGCATGATCTTTCGGAAAACCGGCATCTACTCTTCCGGATCACGCTCCAGAGATCAGCCGCCGAGCTGACCCTTGGTCGAGGGCACTTCGCCCTGGGCACGCGGATCGATCGCAATTGCCGTCCGCAGCGCCCTCGCCAGACCCTTGAAACAGGATTCGGCGATATGATGGCTGTTCTCGCCATATAGGGTCTCGACGTGCAGAGTCACGCCGGCGTTCATCGCGAAGGCGTTGAACCACTCGCGCACCAGCTCGGTGTCGAACTCGCCGATCTTGTCGCGCGGGAATTCGGCCTTGAACACCAGCACGGGGCGGCCGGAAATGTCGATCACGACGCGCGACAGCGTCTCGTCCATCGGCATGTGGATCGAGGCATAGCGGGTGATGCCGGCCATGTTGCCGAGCGCCTGCTTCACGGCCTGTCCGAGCGCGATCCCGACGTCTTCGGTGGTGTGGTGGTAATCGACATGGAGATCGCCATCCGCCTTCACCGTGATGTCGATGCGCGAATGCCGGGCCAGGAGGTCGAGCATATGGTCGAAGAAGCCGATCCCGGTCGAAACCGTGGATACGCCTGCTCCGTCGAGGTTGACCGTCACCTCGATGTCGGTCTCCTTGGTCTTGCGCTTGATGGTTGCGGTGCGCATGAAGATTGAGCTTTCCCGTGCCGAAAACGCCGGTCTTTTAACAGGCTGATGTCACCTTCGCTACTGCGGGATGACCTCGAAACGCCCCAACTTGGGGCCATGGTGACCGGAATTCGTTGTCGATTTAGTTCTGACGCGTTTTCTTCACGCGAACCGGTACCCACTTCGCTCGAAAACGCTCCGAAATCCCCCGATTGTAACCCCCTGCCCGACCGCCTAAATCAGCCCGGAAGAGAGGTAACCTATGCAAGCATCCCCAAATGAGCTGCCGGTCTGGCATGGCACCACGATCTGCACGGTCCGCAAGGGCGGCAAGGTGGTGATCGGCGGCGACGGGCAGGTCTCGATCGGCCAGACCGTGATCAAGGCCAATGCCAGGAAGGTCCGCCGGATCGGCAAGGGCGACGTGATCGGCGGCTTTGCCGGCGCCACCGCCGACGCCTTCACCCTGTTCGAGCGGCTGGAAAGCAAGCTGGAGCAATATCCGGGGCAACTGACCCGGGCGGCCGTCGAGCTCGCCAAGGACTGGCGGACCGACCGCTACCTGCGCCGGCTGGAGGCCATGATGATCGTGGCCGACAAGGACGTTTCCCTGGTGCTGACCGGCACCGGCGACGTGCTGGAGCCCGAATCCGGGGTCATGGCGATCGGTTCCGGCGGCAATTACGCCCTCGCCGCAGCCCGTGCGCTGGTCGATACCGACAAGGACGCCGAGACCATTGTCCGCCGCGCGCTGGATATCGCCGCCGATATCTGCGTCTACACCAACCGGAACGTGACGATCGAGACGATCGGCGGCTGAGCATGGCCCGCCCCTATCATTTCCGCCCGATGACGCCGGCCGACCTGCCGCGGATCAAGCAGTGGCTGGCGTTGCCGCATGTCCGGGAATGGTGGGGCGATCCGGCCGAGCAATATGCGCTGGTCAGCGGCGACCTCGACGAGCCGGCCATGGACCAGTTCATCGTCGCGGCCGATGCGTCCGATTTGGGCTACATCCAGTGCTACGACCTGACGGCGTGGAATTCCGGCTTCGGGCTCCAGCCCGAGGGCACGCGCGGGATCGATCTCTTTATCGGCGAGCCCAACATGATGGCCGGTGGCCACGGCTCGGCGCTGATCCGCGCCTTTGTCGACGACCGGCTGGCACAAGGCGCGCCACGCATCGTCACCGATCCCGACCCGGCCAATGCGCGCGCGATCCGCGCCTATGAGAAGGCGGGTTTTCAGAGGATGGGCATGGTCGATACGCCGGACGGGCCGGCGCTGCTGATGGCGCGCGACGCATGACGATCGCGCACAAGCCTGTCACCGGCGTTTCAGCGTGGCATTGGCTGGCGATCGCGGCAGCGCTGCTCGTGCTGCAGGCGGCGCTGCTTTATGCGATGGGCCGTTTGCCGATCTGTGCCTGCGGCTATGTCAAGCTCTGGCATGGTACGGTTCAGAGCTCGGAGAACTCGCAGCACATCGCCGATTGGTACACGCTGTCGCATGTGCTGCATGGCCTGCTGTTCTACGGTCTGACCTTCCTCGTGCTGCCGCGCCTCGCCTGGCCCGGGCGGCTGATTGTCGCGATGCTGATCGAAGGCAGCTGGGAGCTCGTCGAAAACTCCAACTGGATCATCGAGCGCTACCGTGCCGGCACGATCTCGCTCGATTATTACGGCGACACCATCGTCAATTCGGTGTCGGACACGCTCGCGATGGTTGTCGGTTTCCTGCTGGCGCGCAAGCTGCCGATCGCCGCGACCGTCGCGCTCGGCGCTTTGTTCGAAACCGTGTTGCTGCTTCACATTCGCGACAATCTGACACTGAACATCATCATGCTGATCCACCCGTTCGAGGCGATCCGGCAGTGGCAGGCCGGGCCGCCGATTCTTTAGGGAATCACGCCTTGGAGGACTGCCGCTTGCCGAGACCGCGATTCCAACCTAGCTAGAGCCAATGACTCACTTCTCTCCCCGTGAAATCGTTTCTGAACTCGACCGCTTCATCGTCGGCCAGACCGACGCCAAGCGCGCCGTCTCGATCGCGCTGCGCAACCGCTGGCGGCGGCTGCAGCTCGCCGGTTCCCTGCGCGAGGAGGTTCTGCCCAAGAACATCCTGATGATCGGGCCGACGGGCGTCGGCAAGACCGAGATCGCGCGGCGGCTGGCCAAGCTCGCCGGCGCGCCGTTCCTCAAGGTCGAGGCCACCAAGTTCACCGAGGTCGGCTATGTCGGCCGCGACGTCGAGCAGATCGTCCGCGACCTCGTCGAGGTCGCGATCGCGCAGACCCGCGAGCGCAAGCGCAAGGACGTTCAGGCTCGCGCCCAGCTTGCCGCCGAGGAACGCGTGCTGGACGCGCTGGTCGGCCCGGGATCGAGCCCGGCGACGCGCGAGTCGTTCCGCAAGAAGCTGCGCGCCGGCGAGCTCAACGACAAGGAAATCGAGATCGAGACGCAGTCGGGCGGCAGCGGCATGCCGATGTTCGAAATCCCTGGCATGCCCGGCGCCCAGATGGGCGCGATCTCGCTCGGCGACATCTTCGGCAAGATGGGCGGACGCAGCAAGACCCGCCGCCTGACGGTGGAGGGCTCGCACGAAATCCTCGTCAACGAGGAATCCGACAAGCTGCTCGACACCGATCAGCTGGTGCAGGAGGCAATCAACGCGGTCGAGAACAACGGCATCGTGTTCCTCGACGAGATCGACAAGATCTGCGTGCGCGAGAACCGCGCCGGCGGCGACGTCTCCCGCGAGGGCGTGCAGCGCGACCTGCTGCCGCTGATCGAGGGCACCACGGTCTCGACCAAGCACGGCGCCGTCAAGACCGACCACATCCTGTTCATCGCCTCGGGTGCGTTCCACATCGCCAAGCCGTCGGACCTTTTGCCGGAGCTGCAGGGCCGCCTGCCGATCCGCGTCGAGCTGCAGGCGTTGACCCGCGACGACATGCGCCGGATCCTGACCGAGCCGGAGGCGTCGCTGATCAAGCAATATGTTGCGCTGATGAAGACCGAGGGCGTCACGCTCGACATCACCGACAACGCCATCGACGCGCTGGCCGATGTCGCCGTGGCGGTGAATTCCACGGTCGAGAACATCGGCGCAAGGCGGCTGCAGACCGTGATGGAGCGGGTGCTGGACGAGATCTCCTTCACCGCGCCCGATCGCCACGGCGAGACCATCCAGGTCGACGCCGACTACGTCACCAAGCATGTCGGCGACCTCGCCAAGAACGCCGATCTGAGCCGGTTTATTTTGTAGGCGGCCACCGTAGTCGTCCCGGCGAAAGCCGGGACCCATAACCCCGACAGTCCGCGGTGACAAAGACTCGGGCCGACATTCCTTCTAGAACTGCCTTCGGTGGTTATGGGTCCCGGGTCGCGCTTCGCTTGCCCGGGACGACGAGAGTGGGCGATCGATGAATCTGCGGGTGTGGCAA
>NZ_JAQOSR010000207.1:0-13288 GCF_046718885.1 Bradyrhizobium sp. UFLA01-814
CAACCAGAAGACGGCATACGCGATGATATCCTAAGTCTCGTGGGCTCGGAGATGTGTATAAGAGACAGGTCTCGAAGGGTCGACGGCCACCAGCGGGGCCGTACATCCTTCGAGACGCCGCTTCGCGGCTCCTCAGGATGACGGGTATGACAATCCGGCATCGCCGTTAGTCCGGCACCACCGCAATCGCCTGGATTTCCACCTTGGCGCGGTCCTCGATCAGGCCGGCAACCTGAATCGCGGTCATCGCGGGGAAGCGCCGGCCGATGATGTCGCGATAGACCGTGCCGATCTCCTTCAGCCGCGCGGAATATTCCTTGCGGTCGAGCAAGTACCAGGTCATCGACACGATGTGCTCGGGCCCGGCGCCGCCGGCGGCGGCGACTGCGACGATGTTGCGCAAGGTCTGGCCGATCTGCGCCACGAGATCGTCGGTCTCGAACACGCACTGCCCGTTCCAGCCGATCTGGCCCGCGATGAACAGCTGTTTGCCGCGCGCGGCCATGCCGTTGGCGTAGCCGATCGGCTTGGCCCATCCTTCCGGTTGCAGGATTTCGATCATCTCAATTGCCCTCGAAGGCCGGTTTCTGCTTGGCGGCGAACGCCTCGAAGGCGCGGCGGAAATCGCCGGTGACCATGCAGATCGCCTGCGCCTGTGCTTCGGACTCGATCATCTCGTCGACGCCCATCGCCCATTCCTGGTTGAACATCGTTTTCGTCACGCCATGCGCGAACCACGGCCCATCCGCGAGCGAACGCGCCAGCTCCTGCGCGGCACCGGCGAGCTCCGCCGGCGCCACCAGACGGTTGTGGAAGCCCCACGCAAAACCTTCCTCGGCGCTCATCGCACGCCCGGTGTAGAGCAGATCGGCCGCATGGCCCTGCCCGATCACGCGCGGCAACAGCCCGCACGCGCCCATATCGGCGCCGGCGAGGCCGACGCGGGTGAACAGGAACGCGGTCTTGGCCTGCGGCGTCGCCAGCCGCAGGTCGGACGCCAGCGCCAGCATCGCGCCGGCCCCGGCGCAAATGCCGTCGATCGCGGCGACGATGATCTGCGGGCATTTGCGCATCGCCCGCACGACCTCGCCGGTCATCCGCGTGAAGGCGAGCAGGTCCGGCATCGCCATCCGCGTCAGAGGCTCGATGATCTCGAACACGTCGCCGCCGGAGCAAAAATTACCCTCGGCGCCGGTCAGCACGATCGCGCGGACATCGGAGGCGTATTTGAGATTGGTGAAGAGATCGCGCAGCTCCTCATAGGACTCGAAAGTCAGCGGGTTCTTCTTGTCCGGCCGGTTCAGCGTGATGGTCGCGACACGGCCGCTCGCATCGACCTGCCAGCGGAAGTGCTTTGCGGGATAATCCTTGAACGGCCGGAGTTTTGCTTTCATCTCGGACATGGTGTGTTCCTTCACCCGGTAAAGACTTCGCCGCCGGCGACCGCGACGGCTTGTCCGTTGATTGACGATGCAGTCTCGGAGGCAAGCCAGAGGACGGCGTCGGCGACCTCCTCGGGCGTGACCAGCCGCTGCATCGGATTGACTTTTGCCAACGCGGCGCGCGCTTCCTGTTCGCTGCGGCCGGTCCTGGCGACGATGTTCGCGGCGGCATCCGCCACCAGCGGCGTATCGGTGTAGCCGGGGCAGACCGCATTCACGGTGACGCCGCGCCGTGCATATTCCAGCGCCAGCGAGCGCGTGAGGCCGATGACGCCGTGCTTGGCCGCGACATAGGCCGAGACGTAGGCATAGCCGGTGAGACCCGCGGTCGAGGCCACGTTGATCACCCGCCCGCGGCCGCGCTGCGCCATGCCGGGCAACACGGCATGCGTCACCAGGAACACGCTGGAGAGGTTGCTCGCCAGCATGTCGGCCCACAGCGCCGCGCCGGTCTTGTCGAACGGCGCGCTCGCGGCCTTGCCGGCATTGTTGACGAGAATATCGATCGGGCCAACTTCGGCCTCGATCTGCGCGACACCCTTGGTCACCGCAGCTTCATCCGTCACGTCGATCGAAACAGCGGCGCCGGCGTGCTTGTCGAGCGATGCCGCTGTCGCTTTCAGCGCGTCGATCCGCCGTCCGGCGATGCTGACACGCACGCCGGCTTTTGCGAGTGCGATCGCCGTCGCGGCGCCGATGCCGGAACCGGCACCGGTCACCAGCGCATGTGCGTTGGGCCAGAACCTCATCATGCCTTCACTCCCGCAGCCGCGCGTTCGAGATTGGCCTCGTATTGCGACTTGCCCGACAGATACTGCTTCGGCCAGGCGACCTGCTTGACGCCGATCTTCGCGGCCTCATGCAGCGTCCAGGCCGGGTCGGCGAGATGCGGCCGCGCGATGGCGCAGAGATCGGCGCGGCCGGCGGCGATGATCGAGTTAGCGTGATCCGCCTCCGAGATCGCGCCGACCGCGATGGTGGCGATGCCGACCTCGTTGCGGATCTTGTCGGCGAACGGCGTCTGGTAGAGCCGGCCGTAGACCGGATGGTCGTCGGCCCAGACCTGCCCCGAGGAGCAGTCGATCAGGTCGGCTCCCGCCCCCTTGAACAGCTTTGCGAAGGCCAGCGCATCCTCGGGCGTGTTGCCGCCCTCGGCCCAGTCGTGACAGGACAGGCGGACCGACATCGGCTTGTCCTCCGGCCACACCGCGCGGATGGCGCGGAACACCTCCAGCGGATAACGCGCGCGGTTCTCGATCGATCCGCCGTAGTCGTCGGTGCGACGGTTGGTCAGCGGCGAGAGGAAGCTCGACAGCAGATAGCCGTGCGCGCAATGCAGCTCCAGAATATCGAAGCCCGCGGCCGCAGCGCGCCGTGCCGCCGCGACGAACTGGTCGCGTACCTCGTCCATCTCGGCGCGGCTCATCGGCTCCGGGATCTGGCCGTCGGCCAGATAAGGCACTGACGAAGCCGACACCAGCGGCCAGTTATGGTCCGGCAGCGCTTCGTCCATGCCTTCCCAGGCGACGCGCGTCGAGCCCTTGCGGCCGGCATGGCCGAGCTGGATGCCGATCCTGGCTTGCGAATTCTGGTGCACGAAGTCGACGATGCGCTTGTAGGCCGCCGCCTGCGCGTCGTTCCACAGGCCACAGCAGCCGGGCGTGATCCGCGCCTCCGGCGAGACGCAGGTCATCTCGGTAAACAGCAGGCCGGCGCCGCCGAGCGCGCGGGAGCCGAAATGCACCAAATGGAAGTCGGTCGGCATGCCCTCCTCCGCAGAATACATCGCCATCGGCGAGACGATGATCCGGTTATGAAGCGACAGGCCTCGGATCTGGAACGGCGTCAGCATCGGCGGCGTGACGCGGTCGTTGGTCGCGGCCACGCCGCTGCGCTCCGCGAACCAGCGCTCATAACCCTCGAGCCAGGTCTTGTCGCGCAGCCGCAGGTTCTCGTGGCTGATGCGCTGCGAGCGGGTCAGCAGCGAATACATGAACTGCTCCGGCTCGAGCGTATCGGCATAGCGCGAACCGACCACCTCGAACCATTCCATCGCGTTGCGCGCGGCGTTCTGGATCCGCGCCACATCGACCCGGCGCAGCTCCTCGTAAGCCTTGAGCACTGTGGGAGTACTGTCCCGCGTCGCGCCGTGGGTCTTGAACTGGTTGGTGAGCTCGATCGCATCTTCCAGCGCGAGCTTGGTTCCCGAGCCGATCGCGAAATGCGCGGTGTGGGCGGCATCGCCCATCAGCACGACATGGCTGTTGCCGTTGAACGCGGTCCATTTACCGCAGATCAGCCTGGGGAACGACAGCCAGGCCGAGCCGCGCAGATGTCGCGCGTTCGAGACCAGATGATGCCCCTCGAGGATTTCCGCGAACACGTTCTCGCAGAACGCGATGGAGTCGCCCTGCTCCATTTTGTCGAGGCCGTGGGCAAGATAGGCCTCCTCGGTGGTCTCGACGATGAAGGTCGCCGCGCCCTCCTCGAACTTGTAGATGTGCGCCTGGAACCAGCCGTGCTCGGTCTTGCGGAAGTCGAAGGTGAAGGCGTCGAACGGACGGTTGGTGCCGAGCCAGATATAGCGGTTCGGCCGCATCAGCATGTCGGGCTGGAAGGCCTCGGTGTATTTGGTGCGGATCTTCGAGTTGACGCCGTCGCATGCCACGATGAGATCGGCGTCGGGGAATTCGAGATCGGAATTCACCTCGCGCTCGAAGATCAATTCGACGCCGAGCTCCTCGGCCCGCGCCTGCAGGATGTTGAGCAGCCGCTTGCGGCCGATGCCGACGAAGCCGTGGCCGGTGGTGCGCATGCGCCGGCCCTTGATCAGGACCTCGATGTCGTCCCAGTGGTTGAAGGCCTGCTCGATCGTATCAGCGGTGACCGGATCCCATTTGCGCATGTTGTCCATGGTCGCGTCCGAGAACACCACGCCGAAGCCGAAGGTGTCATAGGGCCGGTTGCGCTCGACCACCGAAATGACGTGCGCGGGATCCAGCATCTTCATCAGGATGCCGAAATAAAGCCCGGCCGGCCCGCCTCCAATGCAAACGATACGCATGGCGTTCTCGCCTTTCCGTTTGAGCATGATCGCCTCGGAAAACCGGGTGCCACTTTTCCGGATCATGCTCTGGCTTCGGCGACCGGGGGCATTTCCCCATCGGAGCCGATGGGGGATATTATTTTATACTTAAAATAATTGTCAAGGGCGGTTCGGCCGCACCCGCAGCGTCGTCCCGGCGCAGGCCGGGACCCATACGCCGCAGCAGAAATTGTCGACGGGACTCGTCGTTCCAGCGACGTGCAACAATGACAACCTGTGGTTATGGGTCCCGGCCTGCGCCGGGACGACACTGAACTTGTTGCTGCTGATTTGCCCGTCGAAGACGTGGCAAGACGGCGGATTGCGCTGCGCTGATCCGCCCTACGCCGAGGACGTGCCCACTGCACGCGCCCTCAATGCACCGCGGCGTACAGGATCTTGTCCTGCGTCGCGTCCGCCGCGTCGAACTCGGCGACGATGCGGCCGGTGCGGGCGACCAGGATGCGGTCGGACACCGCGAGGATCTCCGGCAGGTAGGACGAGATCACCACCACCGCCTTGCCCTCGTCGGCGAGACGGCGGATTTCGCCGTGGATGTGCGGGATGGTGCCGACGTCGACGCCGCGCGTCGGCTCGTCGAAGATGATGATCGAGGGGTCCTGCACCAGCGTCTTGGCCAGCACCACCTTCTGCTGGTTGCCGCCGGACAGCTCGATGATCCTGGCCTTGCGCTGCAACGCGCTGATCTTGAGCCGATCGACCCAGTAGCTGGCGAGCTTGCTGCGCCGCGCGCGCGATAGCAGGAAGCTCCAGCCCTTCCCGGTGGCGAGGCTGCCGATATAGACGTTGTCGTCGACCACCATCGTCTCGAAGAAGCCGTTGGCCTTGCGGTCCTCGGTGATGTAGGCGATGCCGTCATTGATCGCCTGCCGCGGCACGCGGTAGCGGATCGGCTTGCCGCGCAGCCGGATGGTGCCGCCATTGACCAGATTGCGCTTCAGCGCGCCGTAGATGATCTTGGCGATCTCGGTGCGGCCGGAGCCGATCAGGCCGGCGATGCCGACCACCTCGCCGGCATAGACCGAGAACGACATGTTCTTGACCGCCATGCCCATGGTGACGTTCTCGACCGTCAGCACCTTCTCGCGGCGCTGATGGGTTTTCTCTCTTCCGCCATAGACCGCCTGCGCCACCTCGCGGCCGACCATGTGCTGCACCAGCGCATCGCGCGTCAGCTGCCTGGCCGGCGCCGTGATCACCAGCTTGCCGTCGCGCAGCACGGTGATGCGGTCGGCGATCTGCAGCGACTCCTCCAGCGCATGCGAGATGTAGATGATCGAGACGCCGCGGGCGCGCAGGTCGCGCACCAGATGGAAGAAGTGGACGATCTCTTCCGGCGTCAGCGACGCGGTCGGCTCGTCGAAGATGATGATGCGCGCCTTGTTGTAGATCGCGCGCGCGATCTCCACCATCTGCTTCTTGGCGGTTCCGAGCAGCGCCACCGGCGTCGCCGGATCGACGTGGAAGTTGAGCGACTGCAGCAGCTGCTGGGCCTGGATGTTCAGGGTGCGGAACCGGGTCAGCAGCTTTTCGTTGCCGAGCTCGATGTTCTGCGCGGCAGTCATGGTCGGCACCAGGCTGGTCTCCTGATAAACCATGCAGATGCCGGCATCGAGCGCGTCGCGCGGCTGCTCGAAACCGGTCGGCTTGCCGTCGAGCAGATAGTCGCCGGAGGTGAGCTGGATCGCGCCCGCGATCGCCTTGCACAGCGTCGATTTGCCGGCGCCGTTCTCGCCGACCAGCGCATGCACCTCGCCGGGATAGAGGTCGAAATTGACGCCCTCGATGGCGTGGACGCCGCCATAGATTTTCGAACCGTTGGTGATCCGCAGCACCGGCTCGCGGGTTGCGGAGGTCTCGGCCGTCTTGGCGCCGGGGGCTGCCTGCATCACACCGTCATTCATGGCAGCTCTCCCGTAGTGCGCAGCAGGCGTCCGGCGCCGCGCGCCGCGATCACGACGCCCGATGGCGTGGCGCAGGCAGCGGTGATGCCGTGGAAGCGTCCGCCGGCGCGGCTGTGCAGGCTGTCGGTCGCATCGCCCTCGGCATCGAGATGCACCAGCAGACCGTAGGAGCGCGGCGGCGCCCAAGGCTTCTGGATGCCGAGCGCCTTGACGCTGCCGATCTGCATCGGCTCGAGGCAATCGCTGCCGCCGGCGAGCGCCGGCGCGACCCAGTAATCCGGCGGCATCGTCGCCATCATCTCCTCGCGGAAGTCGTCTTCCTTGAGCACGAACTCGATCAGATGGGTGCGGCGGGCAAAGATGCCGAGCAGCAAGCCGCCATGGCCGTCCGGATGCAGCCGCGCCGGATAGCCCGGCATGTTGGCGGCGACGGTCTCGCGCGGACCGAACCCGTTGCCGCCGAGCGCGAACCGGCTGAGGCGATGCGCCCAGCTCTCGGTGAGCCACAGGCTGTTGCCGTCGGCCGAAACACTCACGCCATAGGGATAGGGCAGGTCGCGCAGCAGCACCTGCGGATTGTCGAGGCCGGCGCCGCAGCTGATGAGGCGGCCATTGGCGCGCTTCTCCATCAGGTCGTGCCGCCATTCGCCCGGGCGTCGGCCGGCGCTGCCTTCAACGGCATAGATGCGGCCATCGGGCGCCGCCGTCACCGACAACAGCCCCGTGAGCGCGCTGCCGCCGACGGACTCCAGCCAGCGCGGATCGGGTTTTGCGGGATCGATCGCGGCAAGGCCCCTGCCCGCGACGCAGACCAGGAGGCGGCCGTCCGGATGCAGCGCGAGCCCGCCGGCATCATCCTCGAACTCGGCGACGACTATACGCGTCGACAAGTCATTGCCGCCGAGCTTCAGCACCCGGCGTCCTGCGGAAACATAGACCGCGCCGTCGCCGGCGGCGATCACGTCGTCGATGCCGGGCAGAGGCTCGCCGATCGGGGTGGCAGTGTCGAGCCGGTCGTTCGGGCTCAGCGCGCCGTCGAGCGGCGGGATCGCGTTCTGGCCGCCGTCGCGGTCGATGACGCTGCGGATGTCGCGCAGCAGATGATCGAAAAATCCCATTACGTCGTCACCCTGCTCTTTGCACCCCAATAGGCGTCGTAGCCGGTCCAGCTGTCGTCGACGCCTTCGAGCTTGATGCGGCCGATCCGGTTGTTCTCAAGCCCGCCGAG
The DNA here is from genome assembly GCF_046718885.1 of Bradyrhizobium sp. UFLA01-814. NCBI lineage: Bacteria > Pseudomonadati > Pseudomonadota > Alphaproteobacteria > Hyphomicrobiales > Nitrobacteraceae > Bradyrhizobium > Bradyrhizobium sp. UFLA01-814. Next base: position 7,681 of record NZ_JAQOSR010000207.1, read on the forward strand.
ATAGAGATAGCCCTGGTGCTCGCGCATCGAGGTCAGGGTCGAATGCGAGATGCCGGTCGGGTCCCACCAGGATTCCAGCGCCTCGCCCTTCTCGTTAAATTTCAGCACGCAGCCATGGTTGAGCGCGGGCGCCAGCCACTCGTCGGTCGGCACCTGCTTCACCATGCGCAGGCGGAAGCCGGGCTTTCGCGCGGCAAGGTCGAATGTCGGCGTGCGGATGCCGACCAGCGCCAGCCAGTAGGTGCCGTCGGAGGCGCGGTTGATGTTGTCGGGGTTGCCCGGCAGCTCGTCCATCAGCACCTCGGTCTTGCCCTTGTTCGGCCCGTCGATCCAGTGCCGGAACACCTTGCAGAGCGAGGTCGACGCGATCAGGATCGATTTGCCGTCATGCGAGACGCAGATCCCGTTCGGGAAATAGAAGTGGTTGATCACCGTGCGCGTGGTCCTGGTCGCCGGGTCGTAGCAGACCACGCGGCCGTTCGGCCGGCCCTCGAGGATGTCGAGGGTGTTGGTGGTCATCTCGTAGCGCGTGGTGCAGTCGCTGAAATAGATCTTGCCGTCGGGTGCAATGTCGAGGTCATCGGCCATGCGCAGGCGGCTGTCGTCGTTCAGCTTGTACCAGGTGCGGTTGGTCTCGTCGGTGACCTTGAAGATGCCGCCATCGGGGGCGACGCCGTAGACGCCCATGCCGGCGACGGCGACGATCAGGTTCTCGTCGCGATCGAACTGCATGCCGAGCGGCCGGCCGCCGATATGGGCGAACACCTCGCGGGTCTTGAAGTCAGGCCCGGAGAAACGGATCACATTGCCGTCGCGGGTCGAGCCGTAGAGCCGGCCCTGGCGGTCGAGGATGACGTCCTCGGGCCCCTCGACCTGATCGACGCCGATCGCCTGCGCCTTGATCAGCCGGTCGTTCTGCGCGTAGGGCGAGGCCGCGCCGGGCTGCACCGCGGGCGCCGAGGCGAGCGGCACGAAGGCCGGATTGACATAGATCTTCTGGATCGCCTTGCCGCGGTTCTTCGACCATTTGACGTCGATGCCGACGGCGGCGAGCAGGATCATGCCCGTCACCGCCGAGGTGACGTAGCCCGGGATGCCCATCCGCACGAGGCCGTTGATCAACAGGAAGATGATGAGCGCGCCGATCATCGCCCGCCATACCGTACCCTTGCCGCCGGCGAGCGACACGCCGCCGAGCACGACAGCGGTCAGTGCCTGGAACTCCCACCCCACGCCGGTGGTGGAATCCGTCGAGGATTGCCGCGCGGCGTAGAAGATGCCGCTCGCCGCGCACAGCGTTCCCGACAGCACATAGGTCATGAACAGCATCACGCGGACGCGGATGCCGGCGTGACGCGCCGCCTTGCGGCTGGCGCCGATCGCGGTGAGATGCCAGCCATAGCGCGAGCGCGACAGGAAGATGTGGCAGATCAACAGCACCACGAACAGCGTCGCCGCATTGACGGGAATGCCGAGCACGCTGCCGCCGCCGATGAAATCCCAGGCGTCGCTCTCGACCGAGTTGGTCGCGAACACCTGGGCGTAGCTGGTGTTGAGCAGATTGACCGAGGCGCGCAGGATGATCAGCGTCACCAGCGTGGTCAGGAACGGCCGCGTCTTCAGGAAGCCGATCAAGAAGCCGTTGATGCTGCCGAGTAGCGCGCCGACCAGAAGCGTCGCCGGCACCGCGAGGCCGACCGGCCATTCGCGCACCAGCAGGAAATACAATGCCGCGAAATTGCACAGCGCGAAGATCGCGCCGACCGAGAGGTCGATGCCGCCGGTGACGAGACAGAAGCCCATCGCGAGCGCAACGAAACCGAATTCGGCGAACAGCCGCAGCAGCGACACCGAGTTCTGCACCGAGGCGTAGTCGGGAATGGTGAGCGCGAAATAGCCCCACAGCCCGATCATCACGGTGAAGGGAACCACCGGCTCGAACCACTGTTTCAGCAGCAGCTCCGACAGCAGGAGCCGGGGTGAAAATCGCCGCACCGATGCGGCAAAGGAATCAACGGCCATCGACATCGCCAAAGCACCCTCTTGTTTGAGCACGATCTTGCGGAACACCTGCTTCCACTTTTCCGGATCGTGCTCGTGATCGAGCGTGATCTTGCGGAGAGCCGGCTTGCACGTCCCGGATCATGCTCCTGGTCATGACGCGATCGGCCATCGCATCGCGACCTCGTCCCTTGTTGAGCACGCTCTCCGCGAACGCTGCGCATCGGTCGGAGAAAAACCGGCTCCACCTTGCCGGATCGTGCTCTTAGATACAGCCGGCGCGGGAATGCCCCCCGCGCCGGCTGTCCGCGCCTTGTTAATTTTTCTTGGGTAGCGCGAAGCAGTTGGCGCCCGAGGCGTTGGACTTATCGAGCCAGATCGGCCGCGTGTAGTAGACGAGATTGCGGCTGCCCGGCTTCTCGCCTGATACCAGCAGGGTCTCGGCGGCGAACATCAGGTCGTGGCCCTGCTCGGTCGCCTTGTAGCTCAGGAACTTGTAGAAATTGCCCGAATTGACCTGGTCGCAATCGAGCTGCGAGCCTTCACCCGAGGCGAACACTTTCACATCGTCGATCTTGCCGGCATTGCGGATCGCCTGCGCCGCACCCGACTCCATGATGCCCCAGAACCCGATCGAGGCGCAGAGGTCGGGATGCTGCTGGATCACCGTCGCGGTGACGTTGAGCGCGGTGTTGGCGTCCCAGTTCGCGGCCTGGTTCGAGACCACCTTGATGTTCGGATCCTTGTTCAACACCTCCATGATGCCGCCGACCTGATCGACGCTGGCGGCCGCGGTCAGTTCGCCCTGCACGATCTGGACCTTGCCCGACTTGCCCGAGCCGGTGCCGCAAGCCTTCACGGCTTCGTTCGCCAGCATCCTGCCGATCTCGCGCCAATCCGCGCCGACAAAGGCGCCGGATTTGTAGTTCGAGGACATGTTGATCTGGATCACATGCGTGCCCTGGCTTTCGGCGCGCTTCAGATCCTTCATCAACAGCGTGACGCTCGGATTCTGCACGATCAGCACGTCGGGCTTCTGGTCGACCAGCGCGGTCAGGGCCTGCTGCATCGCCGAGGGGTTGTTGTTGGGATCGCGCACGACATATTTCATGCCGCGCCACTCGGCTTCCTCCTGCACCACCCGGCCCCATTCGTCGGACAGCGGCACGCCGAGCGCGATCGGCAGATAGGCGATCGTCTTGCCCTGCAGCGCCTTGTCGTAGACGGCACGCAGCTCGCGCGCGGTCTTGGTGCCTTCCTCCTGCGCCGATGCCGCAAATGGCATCGCGGCCAGCGTCACGCCGGCCAGCAGGATCGTCCAGAATTTCGTCGTCGTCTTCATCGTCTCCCTCCACAAAGCAATTTCTTTTGATTGATTGATTTGGCGCGGCGGCCGGCTCAGTCGCCTTGTTTCAGTCGCCTTGCCGCGCTGTCTCCTCGTCGCGGGGGTGCAGCCAGTTGTCGAGCACGATGGCGGCCAGCAGCACCACGCCCTTGATGATGTTCTGCACCTCGCTGTTGACGTCCATGATGGTGAAGGCGTTGAGCAGCGTGCCGATCAGGATGCAGCCGACCACGACGCTGAACACGCTGCCGCGGCCGCCGATCAGGCTGATGCCGCCGATCACGACGACGAGCACGACATCGAAGATCATGGTGCCCTGGGTGATCGCCATCTGCATGCTGCCCGTGGTGCCGACCCAGACCAGGCCCGCAATCCAGGCGAGCAGTGCAACCAGCACGTGCTCGAGCACGATCAGCGGCCGCAGCGCGACGCCGGTCAGCCGCGCGGCCTCCGGATTGTCGCCCTGCGAATAGATGAAGCGGCCGATCGAGGTGCGCGACAGGAACAAATGCATCGCGATTGCACAGGCCGCGAACACCAGGATCGGAACCGGGATGCCGAACAGCCGTCCGGCGCCGAGATACATCAGGCCCGGCGCATCTTTCGGCGCATAGACCACCCAGGCCGGCGCGATCCAGAAGGCGAGGCCATAGATCACGAAGCCGGCAGCCAGCGTCACGAACAGCGCCGGCGCCTCGACAAAGGCGACCATCACGCCGTTGACGACGCCGATCAGCACCGCGACCGCCAGCGCCAGCAGTACTGCCGTGAAAACAGGCATGCCGTTCTGCATGTAGATCAGCGCGATCGCCCAGGAACCCGCCATGATCGCGACCTCGGAGAGGTCGATGCCGCGGCTGATCACGATCAGCCCCATGCCGAGGCCGAGCACGCCGAGGATGGAAATACTCCGCAACAGATTCAGGAGATTGGAGACGGTGGCAAAGCCGTTCAGCGTCAGGCCGAACACGATCAGGAGCGCGATGGTGATCAGGAGCACGATCTGCTCCTGGCTCGGCTTTGCAAACATTGCGCCCAGGCGAGATGATGCCGCAGGGACAGCAACGCCGCGCGATGGCGATTGCACGCTCATCGTTTCCTCCAGGTATTATTTTGCTTGAGACTTTAAGAGTGCCGATTAGTATTCGTCAAATGCATTCGGCGGATACGGATTGATCATTTCCATGCATGTACGTGACGTCGATCTGAACCTGTTCGTCGTGTTCGACGCGATCTATTCCGAGGGCGGCGTCAGCCGCGCCTGCTTTCGCCTCAACCTGACCCAGCCCGCGGTAAGCCATGCGCTGAGCCGGTTGCGCGCGATGTTCAACGATCCGCTGTTCGTGCGCCGCAACCACGTGATGACGCCGACCCCGCTGGCACGGCAGATCATCACCACGGTGCGCCAGGCGCTCAACGGCCTAGAGACGACGCTGACCCACACCCATCGGTTCGATCCGGCGAAGACGCCGAAGCGGTTCGTGATCGGGCTGCGCAACAATCTGGAGGCACCGATGCTGAGCGCGCTGGTCAACCGGATCAGCACGGTGGCGCCGCTGGTCGAGATCGCCACCGTGCGCAGCGAGCGCAACAATCTCGAGCGCGAGCTGGCCGCCGGCACCCTCGACGTCGCGATCGATACGCTGTTGCCGCTCTCGGCGGAGGTGCGGCGCGAGCAGATCCTGACCGAGCATATCGCGGTGTTCGCGCGGCGCGGCCATCCCGAGCTCGGCAGCCGGCTCGACAAGAAGGCTTATTTGCGCATGGAGCATGTCTGCGTGACGTCGCGGCGCAGCGGCCTGTCGTTCGAGGATTTTCAGCTCCAGCGCCTCGGGCTGACCCGCACTGTTCGCCTGACCTGTCAGAATTTCGCAACCGCCTGCCACGTCGTGAGCCGCAGCAACATGCTTCTGACCGCCTCGGAGAGCGCCGCCTCCGTGCTGGAAGATCCCGGGCTGTTGCAGTGCTTCCCCTGCCCGTTCCCGATCAGCCCGCACGTCAATTATCTCTACTGGCACGCCACCGCCGAGGACGACACCACCAATCAATGGCTGCGCGAGCAGCTCCGCGCGGCCGCGGCGCTGCTGGCCGGCAGCCGCTTCAGCAAGAAGAATCGCCGCGCAGTGAAAGCGCGCCCCAAGGTCGGCATCCCGCTGCCAACCAGCCTCGCCGCGGAATAGCGGCGCGCTATCGAGCCGCAAAGGCGGTGGGCTCCCTCTCCCTGTCTCTTATACACATCTCCGAGCCCACGAGACTTAGGAT
>NZ_JAQOSR010000208.1:0-13281 GCF_046718885.1 Bradyrhizobium sp. UFLA01-814
CATAGTTGCCGTTGCTGTCGGCGTTCCAGACCAAGTACTGATCCGAACCGATCACCTTCCACGCAATCTGATATCCGCTTGCCGTCTGCTCCGCCCCGATCGGCGTCCAGGCTCCGACCTGAGTGGATGCATCAAAAGGCGTCCCGGCATATTTGACTGATGGGCCCGTACCGCCGCTGACCGCATCGAGAAAATAGTTGCTGCCGATCTGGTCCAGTTTGGTCGAGCCGGCGGCTTCGATGACGATCGGCGGGATCACCGAGGAGCCCGCGATCGTGCGATCGGCAAACTGGAAATACTCAACGCCAGTGACGTTATCAATGCCCTCTGGTGAACCGGCGCGCTGGTCGCTTATCGTGAAGGTCTGCGAACTTGCGTTGTAGCTAACTGTGTAGTTCGCCCTGTTGCCCAAATACACAGCGGTGTCGGTGCCGGAGCCGCCGAAGATGGTGTCGTTGCCGCCGCCGCCAGTGATCGTATCGTTGCCCGAGCCGCCGTTCAGGACGTTGCCAATTGCGTTGCCCAAGATCGTGTCGTTGCCGGACCCGCCGTTGGCATTATCGATGTAGGAACGCGCGTCGCCGTTATAGAGATAGGCGTTGTAGACGTTGCCCGATGCGTAATGGCCATCGCCGAGATAGGCTAGTTGAACGGAGGAGAATACCGACGACGCACCGGGGTTGAGGTTGATGCTCAGGTTCGTCGTGTAGTTCGACAGATCGTAGGTGTCGACGCCGCCGCCGTCCCACACAGTCTCGTAGATCCGGTTGGCCGAGCCGCCGACGCCCCCGCCGGGCGCGAGCTGCCCGACACCGTTGATGAACTCCTGCCCCGTGGTCGGATTCCAGGTGTAGACAGTGTTGCTGCTCTGGGTCGTGAAGTTCGCGCCGTACATCGTCTGGAGCGCGAGGATATCGTTGGCCATAAAGGTCTGCGGATATCCATAGGCCTCATTGGTGTAGCCGCTCGTCGCGGACGCCCCGACATAGCTGCGATAGCTCATGACGGTGTATTCGCTGTCGTCATGTGCGCTCGGCACGGCCACGTTGGCAACTCCGCCGGTCTCCTGGCTGTGCTTGAGACCAACGGCGTGGCCGAGTTCGTGGAGCGCGGTCGTGAAATAGTAGTTGCCAAGCTTGGCGAGCGAGTAATTGTATTGGGTCCCGAACCAGATGTCGCCGCCGGACGCATAATTGCCGGGGTAGTAGGCGTAGGAAGTCGGGTTAGCCGACGGCGATTGCGCGATCATGATGTCGGCGCCGTTCGTGCCCGCGTATTGGATGTTGGCGTTGGCGTAGCCGTTGATCAATCCAATGGCGTAGTTGATCGCAGCCTGCATTTGGGTCGGCGCCGAGGCAAAGCCCGACGTGGTCGGCTCGCTGCTGCCGCCAGCGTACGGATTGGCGTAGTCGCTGGGCGAATCCGGGAAACTATAGGTTATCGGGCCCGACCATTTGTAGCCCGACAGCAGGCCGTCTATGTCGGCGTCGTTGGTCTTGGTGACCGTGACAGCGGTAGCCAAAGGGAAACTCCGAAGCAGCAAGCCCATCCGATGCGAGGCGTTAACAGATGATTCTAGCTAGAGAGTTGAACGTTTGGTTTAAATGCGGCGAGAGCGCCCGGACCTCTGCCATAATGCGCGGTTAGCTATCAAACCCCGTACTCATACGAGGCGCAAGCAAGAACCTCGGTTCCCGCGGCGCCGGTAATTTGCAGGGTTTCATGAAACGATCTTCACTCGCGGCCGGCCTGTTTGGCGCCCTTGCGGCGCTCGCCGGATACAATCACACGCCCTTCGGAGGACTGCCCGTCATGGTGGAGAAGGCCAATGCGGATGACAGCGGCAAGGCGGGACGCTCGCCCACCATGCCAATGGCCCGCGATCCTGCTGCCGCGGTGGCCGAGGAATACGAAGCCGCCCGTCGGAAAGGAACGCGGGAGGCCTTTGAGCTTTTCATTGCGCGCTACGGCGATGACCCGCTGGCCGAGAAGGCGCGCTCGGAACTGAAGCGCCTGTCGCGCTGATCCCTTCACGCAGCGCAGCAAACCGCGCCAGCCATTGCATTTCGACAGGCGGCATCCGCGCTGGCCCAGGCTTGCCGCAGGGTCTTTCGGCGCTATGGTAGGCCCGCAATCTGTCCCGGAGCCCTTTCACAATGCCCTTTCCGCATGCCTCGGAAGCCCTGTCGCGTTTAACCGTGCTCGATCTGACCCGGGTCCGCTCCGGGCCGACCTGCGTGCGGCAGCTCGCGGATTGGGGCGCCAATGTCATCAAGATCGACGCGCTGACCGAGGATGCCGGTGGCGAGCAGCCGGGCGGCCCCCGGCGGGGTTCCGACTTTCAGAATCTGCACCGCAACAAGCGGGCCATGACGCTGAACCTGAAAGACGATCGCGGGCTCGCCGTTTTCAAGCGCCTCGCCGCCAAGGCCGACGTCGTGGTCGAGAATTTCCGCCCCGACGTGAAGAGGAAGCTCGGCATCGACTATGAGAGCCTCGCCGCGATCAACCCGCGCATCGTCTATGGCAGCATCTCCGGCTTCGGCCAGGACGGCCCCTATCACAAGCGGCCGGGCTTCGATCAGATCGCGCAGGGCATGGGCGGGCTGATGTCGATCACCGGCGCGCCGGGCGGAGGGCCGATGCGGGTCGGCATTCCCGTCGCCGACCTCACGGCGGGCCTGTTCTGCGCCATGGGCATTCTCACCGCGCTCCTCGAGCGCGAGGTCTCCGGCAAGGGCCAGTGGGTGCAGACCTCGCTGCTCCAGGCACAGATCTTCATGCTCGACTTCCAGGCCGCGCGCTGGCTGATGGAGAGAGAGGTGGCCAAGCAGGCCGGCAACAACCACCCGACCAGCATCCCGACCGGCGTGTTCAAGACCTCGGACGGCTACATCAACATCGCCACCACGGGTGGGCGGATCTGGGAGCGTTGCGCGCAGGCGATCGGTGCGCCGGAGCTCTTTGGCCATCCCGACTACGCGACGGCCTCTGCCCGCTCAAAAAACCGCGACGCGCTCAACGCCGAGATCGAGAGGTGCACCGTGACGAAGTCGACCGAGACCTGGGTCCGCGAGCTCAACGAGGCCGGCGTGCCCTGCGGGCCGATCTATGCCATCGACCAGATGTTCGAGGACGCGCAGGTTAAGCATCTCGGCATCGCGCAAGACGTGCCGAACGATGAAGACCGCCACATCCGCCTGGTCGGCCAGCCCGTGACGCTGTCGCGCACGCCGAGCAAGATGGTGGTGCGGCCGCCGGAATTCGGCGAACAGACCGACGAGGTGCTGAAAGAGTTCGGCTTCGGCTCCGACGAGATTGCCAAGCTCAGGGACGCCAAGGTGGTGTGAGCCAGGTCAGAAACAACAATGCCCGGCAGATTGTCGGGCATCGAAGGGAGTTCGCGCTGCGCAGCTCAGTATTTGCAACGACCGGTGTTGGAGTGAACGCATAGTTGAAGCCGACACGCAGAATATGATTGTGGAAAGCTGACGTCCGCCTGGTTAGCGGTTCCGACGAAGTAAGTCTTACTTCCGAAATGCGTATTCGAGCTTCGCCGACCAATTCCGGGTGAACTTACGCTCGACGCCCGATCGAACCGACTCGGGTATCGGTGCTACTCACCGCCGCACCGATTGAAAAGCTGAACGCGCCGAACGGAGTCGTGCCGCCGAGATCCGCCCCGAAGACTTGGATCCCAAGGTTGACCGCGGACGAATACTTGAGCTCCCCAACAGCGAGACCACCGGTCGCATACCAGAGGGTCTGCGGACTAGATAGAAATCACCATTTGAAAAAGATAAGAAGTCCCACAAGAATCCAGAGGGGAGAGAAACTGAACAACAACGATGCCCAATAATAAAACTCTTTTCGAGTAGTCGCACGCCCACTCATACGCTTACTCCCGCTCACTGATTCACCGTAAAAATACGGTAGTGACCGCCTCCGCCAAGGGATAGGAGTCCTTATATTCAAAAAACTCTTTCACCGCTATTATGTTCGAGCTGCCGTCGACGTTGGTCGACGCCTTACCATTGGCTGGCCTGCATGATGACTTGGCTCATTCTCGCGGCAATTTCGATTTTGATCCTCGCACTGTGCGTCCGGGCGACATATCGATTTGCCTTTCGCGAGGGCCGCGAGCAGGGTTTGTCGGAGTCGTTTCAACTCTACGGAGGTACCCGGCGGTCACTCGATAAGGCTCCCCCACGGCGAGATCCTGATTGAGGTGTCGTTCTCTAAAATTACACGGTATGTCATACAGCGCTGGTGTCGACCGGCTCACACCGTTCGCTGTGGTCTATCTGATCGGCTTGCTGCCTTCGATTGCCGTCATTGCGCATCTTCTGCCTCGGGCAAGGAAACTGTTCATGACAATTTCTACGCGAGCTATCGTTACTGCTGCCGTCGTTATTAATATCATCTCGATTGGCTTGTCTGAGGTGCAGCGAAGGCAATTGGGCTCGACAGCGATAGATGCCACACTCGAGCTGCGTCGAATTGAGCAACAGCGGCTAGCCCAGCAGAGCATTGAGTTGGACCGAACCTACAAATTGATTGCAGAGGTCAACAATCGCATTAGCATGATCCAAGCTCAATTGCTCGGCCTTCAAGCGAGGGCGCAAGCCGTAAATGATGCCAAATAGCTATCAAGTGAGTGCCCTGCTTTTTGATTGGGAGAAGATGGTTCCGGCTCTCATGATCGCCGCGGGCCTCGCGCTGGTGCTGATAGGGTCTATTGCTGCGGCCCAGCACAAGCGATCGGAGAAGACTTGGGAAGACGGGGAAGCTGCAGCGCCGCGCCCCCGGATGGCGCCACTGCCGCGCCTGCTATCCACTCAACGGGACCGGGGCGAGTAAATTGCCATTTTTTCCGTTCTCGTCACGGAGATGCTTCTCTAAGTTGCATCGTGCTACGAGCAATCCGGGCCGGATACGGGACCACCGGCGCAGGTGTTGATAGACCAAAGTTATTGTTGTTCAAGGGGTGGAAAACAATGCCTTCATTCAAGCTGCTCGCGCCATTTTCCCTTATCTACGCGCTGGGCATACTGGCCACGGCGGGGCACTTCTACCGCAAGCACGAAGGACGCTTAGGTGCACGCCAGACCTTGTGCGTACTCTTTTGGCCGGCTTGGTGGTTCCTGGAGCATAGTGTCCGAGAGACTATTGACGTCATTTCAGACGCGACCATAGGAACGGACGAGCGAGCGACACTTTCCTTCGGAGTTGGATTATTTGCGGCAGGACAATTTTTATTTTCTAACTGGGAAATGTGCAGTGGGGTCACATGCGCCGGCGTTCTATTGAAAAGCTCTGCCATGCTCTTCCCGCCGGTCGGCGCAACGTATCTGACTTGGCTTATCGCGCAGCTTGCATAGCACTCAGATGACGACACGGATCATGAACACGCCTGAAGAACTTCGGGGCAGACCATTTTGGGCACTTGATCCGACGATTCAAAGCCTTTCGTCTACGGACCACTCTGGAAATCCTGTGGACCCTCCTCTTCAGGACGTGACGACGCGGATACTGAAAATCAACAAATGGCACGCGCTCGCCGCGGTGCTGGTCATATACATCCCGATCGGGCTCTATCTGGACACTCTACCGCCCACCGATCCAACAATCATGTACGGGCCGTTCGAGTACTATGGCGGCTACGCTTGGCGCTACCAGCCATCCGTTTCGCGAGCAATAGCCGATACCGCTGAAGCACCCCATCAATCGCGACTTGAACTGACCGAGGATGGCCGTCCCCTCGGGCCGGCCCACTGCGCGGACATCGAAATTGGAGACATAGGGCACGGTCGGTTTTCCTACCGGAAGGATGATTGGGTTTTTCTCTATTTCTCGACAAGCGACAACAGTAATCCAAACACAAATGGCCGCATATATCGCGCCGTAGAACCGGCAGCTGTTGACCCGTTCCAGTCGATTAGAATTCCTCCGCGTAAGCCCTGGATCTTCTGGCTGCTAGAAAAGATCCATTTTCATTCTTGAAGGGTCAATATCGAAGCGAAGCACTAACGGCACCGCTAGAAGCGCGGTATTATGGCGCAAACGCCACAAGCCAAAGAAGCGTGTCACCCGGCGGGAGCACTTGGCCTAGTTCAAATTTGAAGTCGGCTTGTTTTGAGAAGAGCGATTTGACCGGATCAACGTAAGCGCTGTTCCGCGGCCACCTACCGGATGACGGTGTGATCTGCGAGTCTGCGGATCGGTTTGGACCGTTAGGCTTAGAATGGACACAGTGCATAGTGCTATCACGGAGCCGGTGCGACGGCTTGAGGTCTTCACCGGAGCTGGCCGTCGGCGGAAGTGGAGCGACGAGGACAAGGCGCGGATCGTTGCGGAGATCGTGGCGAGCGGCGACTCGGTTGTGTTTCGTGGCTCGACGGCATGGTTTGTCGCCGCAGCAGTTGTTTGGCTGGCGCCGTCAGTTGCGAGAAGCTGCGGTCGATTGTTCCGAAGAGCAAGAAGTAGAGTTTGTGCCGGCGCTGGTAGATGCTGCGGTGCCGGCGACCGTTGTTGGCCGGGAGCGCAAAGCGGTGCGCTGCAAGGCCAAGGCGGATACCCGGGCTCGCCGTTGCGATGCCGGGATCATCGAGATCGAAGTCGACGGAATCACGATCCGGGCCGGTCGTGGTGCGGACCCGACGATGATTGCGTCGATCGTCCAGGCACTGAAGGCGAACCGGTGATTGGTCCGTCGGGTGCGGTCCGGGTGATGGTGGCGACCAAACCGGTAGACTTCCGCAAGGGGATGGAAGGGCTTGCGACCCTGGTGCGCGAGAGCATGCGGGCAGACCCATTCTCGGGAGCTGTCTATGTGTTCCGGGCCAAGCGGGCGGATCGGATCAAGCTGGTGTTCTGGGACGGAACGGGTCTGTGTCTGTTCACCAAAAGGCTCGAGGATGGGATCTTCCGCTGGCCGAAGGTCGAGGACGGCGTGATGCGTCTGTCGGCGGCGCAATTGTCTGCGCTGCTGGAAGGACTCGACTGGCGGCTTGTGCATGAGATGCGGGAGACGCCGGCGCCAACGCAAGCGGGATAGTTGTTAGCGGCACTGCGGCGAAGTGAATCAAGAGCGTGGGACGTGTCGCCAGATGGCGGCGAATATGCTCTGAATTGGGTGTGAGTGACGCCCTGCCTGACGATCCTGAGACGCTGAAAGCGATGCTGCTTGCCGAGCGGTGCGAGAGCGAACGACTGCGTCAGATCATCAAGGAATTGCAGCGGCATCGGTTTGGCCGGCGGGCAGAGACGCTGCCTGAAGATCAGATGCTGCTGGGCCTGGAAGACGTCGAGCAGGTCGCAGCCTACAGCGAGACAGCGCAGGACATCAGTGCACCTGAAGGCCGTGAGGCACGGGCTCGCACGCGCCGCGGCAACCGTGGCGCCTTGCCGACGCACCTGCCGCGGATTGAGGTCGTCGTCGACATCGAGGGCAAGACCTGTCCCTGTTGCCAGGGCGAGTTACACCGGATCGGCGAGGATCGAAGCGAGCGGCTGGACCTGGTCCCGGCGCAGTTCCGGATCGTCGTGACCCGGCGTCCCAAATACGCCTGCCGGGCTTGCGAGGACGGCGTCACGCAGGCGCCGGCCCCGGCCCGGCTGATCGAGGGCGGATTGCCAACCGATGCCACCGTCGCCCAGGTACTGGTGTCCAAATATGCCGATCACCTGCCGCTCTACCGGCAGGCGCAGATTTACGCCCGCCAGGGCATTGAGCTCGATCGTTCGACGCTGGCGGACTGGGTAGGACAAGCCGCCTTCCACCTGCGTCCGCTGCATGACCGTCTCCTCGGCAAGCTCAGGCAACGGCCAAAGCTGTTCGCCGACGAGACGACGATGCCGGTGCTCGATCCCGGCCGAGGGCGTACCAAGACCGGTCAGCTCTGGGCCTATGCGGCAGACGACCGGCCATGGGGCGGCGCCGATCCGCCGGGCGTCGCCTATGTCTATGCTCCCGATCGCAAAGCCGACCGACCAATCGCCCATCTGGCAGGCTTCAAGGGGATCCTGCAGGTCGACGGCTATGCTGGCTATGGCAAGCTGGCCGAGCGTGGCGACGTTCAGCTTGCATTCTGCTGGTCGCATATGCGGCGTAACTTCTACGAACTCGCCACACCCGGTCCCGCGCCCATCGCAAGCGAGGCGCTTCAGCACATCGCCGAGTTCTACGCGATCGAGAAGGACATCCGTGGCCGCAGCGCCCAGGAGCGCTGCGTCGTCCGGCAGCAGAAGAGCCGGCCGCTGGCGGAAGCCTTCGAACGGTGGCTCCGCGCAAAGCTCGCGTTGATCAGCCAAAAGGGCAAGCTGGCCGATGCCATCCGTTATGCGCTCTCACGCTGGGAGGGGCTGACGCGCTTCATCGATGATGGCCGCATCGAGCTCGACAACAACGCGGTCGAGCGATCAATCCGCCCGATTACGCTCAACCGGAAAAATGCGCTGTTCGCAGGCTCCGACGGCGGCGCCGAGCACTGGGCCATCATCGCCTCTCTGGTCGAAACCTGTAAGCTGAACGACGTCGATCCGCTTACTTACGTGACCGACGCACTCACCAGGATCGTCAATGGTCATCCGAATAGCGACATCGATCAGTTGCTTCCGTGGGCCTATTGCCGTCACGAACTCAAAGCCGTGGCCTGAAGACAGCGCTTACGGATCAACAACACTATTGGCAGAGCAACCATCAGAGCCAGTACCGGCAGACCAATCGTCAGCACGGCGAAAACCGCCGGGTTGACAGTACCGAACAGCCACATAGCGCCTATTACCAACTCAACCGCGGCTATTCGCGTAGCCGAGCCTGTTGTATTGCTCGACCATCGTCAATGTGCCGCCGATCGACCAATCCTTGTTCTTCCCCGCTCGCGGCGCGCAGTTGACCAGCGCATCAATGGCAGCCTCTTCCCACGACGAGAACGGCCCTCTCCCCGCCGGCACATGCGTTGAGACCTTGTTCCATGGATCGCCTTGGGCGAGAGAACCGGCCAGTCCTGCGAACTCTCCCGCTCGTGGGCGACCGCGATGAAGGCCCAGGGAACTCCGGTCTTCACCTCGACAGCTTGGTAACGGGCCTTCGCCTCCGGAGCGACAAGCCGCTTCGCCACGCCGGTAAAGTTCCGAGTCAGCTTGGCTTTGGCCCAGCGAGCCTCACTCGCCGCCTTCAAGGCTGCGAGGTCGGTCATTGATGCACCTGAGAAAAAGCCGCCCGAAAGGCGGCTTGGTGTGTCTTAGTGGTCACGCTCAGCGCTTGCTCGGGCGGGTTGTGCCGAGTAAGTTGCCGCACCCAGTTAAGAACGGGCGGGCACTAATCTTGAAATACCGCGCTGACATCGATGGCTTGCGGGCCGTCGCCGTGCTGTCTGTGTTGGCCTTCCATTACAATGCAGCTCTGCCGGGCGGCTTTACCGGCGTCGATGTTTTCTTCGTAATCAGCGGGTTCCTGATAACGCAGCAACTCGCTGGC
Organism: Bradyrhizobium sp. UFLA01-814; assembly: GCF_046718885.1. NCBI lineage: Bacteria > Pseudomonadati > Pseudomonadota > Alphaproteobacteria > Hyphomicrobiales > Nitrobacteraceae > Bradyrhizobium > Bradyrhizobium sp. UFLA01-814. The sequence continues at coordinate 9,482 of NZ_JAQOSR010000208.1, forward strand.
GAGATCGCAAGCGGCACCTTCTCTATCCTCAACTTCTACGACCGTCGCATTCGACGCATTGTGCCCGCGTTGGCTGTAGTTTTGTTGACCGTCTTATTGCTCGGCAAGTTCCTCTTGCTGCCCGGCGACTACAAGGCGATGGCCGCCAGCGCCGCCTACGCGGCATTCGGCGCTTCGAACTTCTTCTTCCTGTCGAACACCGGCTATTTCGACCAAAGTTCCGATTTAATGCCGCTCCTTCACACCTGGTCGCTTGGTGTCGAGGAGCAATTCTATCTGGCGTGGCCGCTGCTCTTGGCCCTCGTCGCTACCGGTCGAAAGCGGATCGACCTCGCCGCCATCATCGGCACCGCAGTTGTGATCGGTTTCGGCGCGAGCTTGCTCTGGCTCGACGCGGATCCCAAGGGCGCATTCTATCTGGTGCTGCCGCGCGCGTGGGAGCTCGCACTCGGCGCGTTGCTCGTGTTCCTGCCCCCTCTTTCGCAACGCCTCGGCGCCGTGGCAATCGCGACCGGTCTCGCGTTGATTGGCGCCGGCTTCATCTTTGTCAGCGCCAGTGCGTTCCCAGGCGCGGCCGCGGTCTACCCATGCGTCGGCGCTGCGCTCGTAATCTGGCCGCGCCGGGACGAACCAAGGTTCAGCCATTGGCTCTGCAAGTTGCGTCCGATCGGGCTGATTTCCTACAGCCTGTATCTCTGGCATTGGCCCGTGTGGGTGCTGTTCCGCTATTACATCAATAACGCCGAGCCGAGCCGCCTAGAGGCAGTCGTGCTCGCAGCCGTCTCGATCGGCTTAGCAGTGGTGTCGTTTCGCTTCGTCGAGAAACCTTTCCGGCAACGCCGCTGGTTGCCGACGCGGACAGTGCAGACAGGACTCGCGACGGGAATGGCCGTCTTTTGCCTCGGGATGTATGTAAACAGCGCCGACGGACTTCCGGAACGCATCGCACCTGCCGTCTATTCGATGCGCAGCCTTGATGCGATGTGGGAATGGCCATGCAAGTACGAACCAGAGAAGACCTTAGGCGCTTCGTTCTGCACCTTCGGCCAATCATGGAAGAAGGCTGGCTCGAAAGCATTCTTGTGGGGCGATAGCCACGCTGGGCACTTCGCCCCGATCATGGAAGCCGCGCAGCCAGATATGGGGTGGCTCCTTTACGAGACATGCCCGGCGTTCTTCAACGAGCATATTTACCGAACGTATACTGGTATTCCGAACTACCGGACGCAGTGCGCTGAACAACGCCGCAAAGCGATTGAGCTCATCAACAGCGATCCTTCAATTGACCTCATAGTTCTCGCTTCTGCGTGGGCTTACTATCCAGCGATTGCGCTCCAAGACGGGACGCTTGGAGAATTGAGCGGATCTGGCCTAATAGAGGCCGGAATAGAGGACCTCATGGCGAAGACGGCGAGACGCGGCCGTCGATTCGTCTTGGTAGGAACGGTTCCGCAACACTTAGTTGATCCTATCCCGTGCGCGATGGCGCACCTTAACGGCTTGTGGCGCCGCGAGTGCACGCCCGATCCAAAAGAAATCCAGCAAATGAAGACCCACACAGTGACTTCGGACACGCTGCTCAAGAAGATCGCCGCGTCTCGATCTGACGTGGCCGCTGTCATACCGCGCGACGCGCTTTGCGATAAGGCCGGCTGTAAGGGCTATCTGAATGGCGAATTTCTGTACCGCGATGGTGGCCACATTCGCCGAAACCTATCGATGGAGACGAGACACCAGTTTGCAGACCTGATCGGCCTGACGAACGCACTGATGGAGAAGCCTGCTCGCGCTGAAGCTTCGGCCGCTCCTTCAAGTAACTAAATGTAGCCCGTTGCGGACCAGGCAACAACGACCGTCGTTCCCGGGTTATTAATCGAGAAGCCTGAAGTGGCAGCGGAAACTGCGTTCACGGGACTCGTTGTCCCGCCAGCGGTGCTGCTGCATACGATAGTCGGAACTGCCGTGAAGGCGGCCGGAAAGGTTACCGCCGTATTGGTGGCGCCCGCGGCCGTGGTTAGTCGCCAAATATGCAAACCGCCGTTGGGTAAGCGCCGATAGGCGGCGTAGCCTGACGCGCCTGCGTTCCGACTTCATTGAATGATTTGATCGAGCCTAGACTAGCGTCACGTTGTCGGACACGTCGAGCAACTTCTGTGGAAGCGTACCGAGTCCCGGGGGACCTTCCGCGTACACATTTTCGAATTTGAAATTGCGGTCAATACAGGCGCTGTTGACGTTAAACGGAGCTGTCCGAGATTTTCATCGCGTTCGGTCCGGCTTTGCAGTGACGTTCGCCGCGCTGGTTTCGGTTTACGGCGTGATTGAGTTCGTCGTTTGGCTCGTGATGCGCCGACGCTCTCGTATCCGCACACATGGGGTAACGCACGCCAGCTTGGCCAATAATTCATACAGGAGATGAACTATGTTTCGTATGGGGCAGAAGGTGGTTCGGTTTAGTGGTGGCCCAGGCTGCGTCATCACCAACCATCTGAGCAGGAAGGACTACACGCATCCAGTGCTTGTCTGGCCGGCATCGCGCAGCGGCAACATTTGGAACCAATGACGACGCGCCTGGATAAGACTATCGCGACATAAGAGAACTGGGACACTGATCTAATTCAGTTCTCATGGTGTCTCCGTTTTGCTCCGCTGCCTCCAACTGACACGGCCGACCAAACCATCGATCAAGGGCCAAAACAGCAGTACGATTGCCAACGTCGTGATCGAGCCGACCAGTCCGTTCGACCAGAACACCTTCATGTCGCCGCCGGAGCCGATCATCGAGAGGCGGAACGCATCCTCGGCGCGGTTGCCGAGCACCAATGCGAGGGTGAACGGCGCGAGCGGGATCCCGATCTTCTTGAAGACATAGCCGACGACGCCGAAGCCCAGCATCAGCCAGATATCGAACATCGCGTTCTGGATCGCATAGGCGCCGATCGCGCAGGACACCACGATCATCGGGGCTACGGCCGCGAACGGCACGCGCAGGATCGAGGCGAAGATCGGCACCGTGGTCAGCACCAGCACCAGGCCGACGACATTGCCGAGATACATCGAGGCGATCAGGCCCCAGACGAAATCCTTGTGCTCGACGAACAGCAGCGGCCCCGGGTTGAGGCCCCACACCATCAAGCCGCCGAGCAGGATCGCAGCGGTCCCCGAGCCGGGAATGCCGAGCGCCAGCATCGGCAACAGCGCCGAGGTGCCCGAGGCATGAGCGGCGGTCTCGGGCGCGAACACGCCCTCGATACGGCCCTTGCCAAAGCTCTCCTGATCCTTGGCGAAGCGCTTGGCGAGGTTATAGCCCATGAAGGAGGCCGCGATCGCGCCGCCCGGCGTGATGCCGAGCCAGCAGCCGATCACTGACGAGCGCAGCAGCGTCACCCAGTATTTCGGCAGGTCCTTCCACACCGAGAGCACAACGCGCAGGCTGATGCCGGCGGCGTGTCCGCGCAGCGCGAGGCGTTCCTCCATTGTGAGCAGGATCTCGCTGATGCCGAACAGGCCGATGACCGCGACAAGGAAGTTGATGCCGCGCAAGAGTTCCGCGGAGCCAAACGTCATGCGCAGCTGCCCGGACACCGTATCCATGCCGACGCCGGCGAGCAGCAGCCCGAGCGACATCGAAATGACAGTCTTGTGCTTGGCCTCGCGGCCGAGGCCGACGAAGGAACAGAAGGTCAGGAGATAGACGGCGAAGAATTCCGGTGGGCCGAACCTCAGCGCAAACGACGAGATCATCGGCGCCAGGAAGGTGATCAGCAGCACCGCGACCAGCGAACCGACGAAGGAGGAGG
>NZ_JAQOSR010000209.1:0-13272 GCF_046718885.1 Bradyrhizobium sp. UFLA01-814
GTCTCCACAGTGATCTGGGCCAACCATGCTATGCGAGCTGCAATAGCAGCGATGCGACAGGTCTGCCATCGTATCCTCACTGAGGAGAGCACTGCCAGCATTGAGTCGAATGTTGCGACGCTCGACGAAGTCTTCGGACTCTTGAGGTACGACGAGCTCGCCCGGGCTGAAGCGCGCTATCTTCCCCCTCCTGACTGAGGGCAATAACGTCTCATTCATACTGCAACACACAATCATTCTCGAAGGGCAATTATCTACGGAACGATCTTGGCCGCGGCAATCGTGATGCAACGCAGCTAGCCTTTCAGCCACGAGGCAAATGCTGGCATAGCTGCTGTCCCTCAATCGAACTGATGGCGAGATGGGTTGTTTGCGAAAATCGGCCGCCTTAGCGGCTCCGATGGCCAACACCGCCATGGCAACCCGACGTCCTGAGGTGGGAGCGACATTCAGCAGGCGGAAGAGAATCTGCCATGATCGAAATCTTCGATGGACACAATGACACCGTCCACCGTTTGCTGGAATATCGCCCGGATGGGATCGACTTCTTGACGCGCTCAAGCGACGGCCACTTGGATTTGCCGCGTGCATTAGACGGCGGCCTGATCGGCGGGCTGTTTGCAATGTTTGTCCACCCAGAGCAACGGCCCACGGATAACCTGACCGTCACCAAGACCGGCTACCAGGTCCGTCTGGCCGATGCGTTGGATGCGAGTTACGCCAGGCGCAGGACTAACGGCATGCTCGACGCTCTGAAGAACCTTGAGGCGCGTGCTGAGGGCAAGGTTCGTATCGCTACAAGCGTCGAAGAGATCAAAGCTGCGCGCGGCGCGGGATCATTCGCCATTGTACTGCACATGGAAGGCGCCGACGCCATCGATACAGACATGGTCGAGCTCGAGAACCTTTACCACGATGGTCTTCGCTCGCTCGGGCTTGTCTGGAGCCGCCCCAATATATTCGGCCACGGAGTTCCATTTGCATGGCCAAGCTCACCAGATACCGGACCCGGGCTGACTTCTGCTGGGCGCGATCTGGTGAAAGCATGCAATTGGCTAAGGATCATGATCGATGTGTCCCATCTAAATGAGAAGGGCTTCTGGGATGTGGCGCGATTGAGCGACGCGCCGCTGGTAGCTACGCATTCCTGCGCGCACGCAATATGCAGCTCGACAAGAAACCTGACGGACAGACAGCTAGACGCCATCCGCGCGTCGGACGGAGTCGTGGGCGTCAACTTTTCAGTGAAGAACGTGCGCCCCGATGCCGAAGACAACGCCGATACGCCGCTTCACATGCTCGCGCGCCATTTCCGCTATTTGGTCGACCGCATAGGCATAGAAAGGGTGGCGATCGGATCGGATTTCGATGGTACGATAGTCCCAGCGGCGATCAAAGATGCGAGCGGTCTCCAAAATGTGATTGCAGCCTTACTGGCGAGTGGTTTTGACGAAGACTCGATACGGAAGATTGCTTTCGACAATTGGATGAGGGTATTCCAACTTACTTGGCGAGGATAAGACGGCGCTGACAGGGTCTTCCCGGACCCCCGCCATGCCCCTCGCCGCCATCGATCGTCTCGTCCGCCACACCGCCATCTTCGAGATGAACGTCGAGAGCTATCGCCGCTGCACTGCGAGCGAGCGAAAGCGCGGTCCTGGACCGCCGTCGGAGCACGCGACACAAAAACCGCTCGCTTATTGACCCTCCCCGACAGTCAGTGCCAACAAAACTTCCCCCACCCGGAAAGCCGCGCGATAGCCAGCGAACGCAATGAAGAGATTTCTGGCACTGTGACCGCAGTTACGCGGTGTCGATCCCGACGCGGTGCGTTGGAGCGATTGGCAGATGCCCGTGCCGTTGCACCACTCGCGAACACCTCGATAAGGATCGTACGTCCCCCCAGCATAGACAAGTCGGCTTTCTGCGGCGGCTGCGGTCGGCGGGGCTTCGGGTTTTGCAGCGGCGAGCAGCTGACGAAGCTCCAGAAGCGGTCCGAGTGTGCATTGGTCGTCCATTGCATCGAGACGCAGTGGAGGGGGCCTTGTCACTCGTGGGCGGAGACCCTCTTTGACAATAGCTTCTCCTCAAAGGAGCGTCTCGGCGGCTGAGGAAGAACTCGATGTTGATCGCTGTCGTCGGAGCAGGGATTATGGGTGCGTCGCTCGCGCTTCATCTCGCCGGGAACAAAATGACGGTATTGTTGTTTGATGGCGCCGCCCCAGGCTTTGGAGCGACCAGATCAAGTTTCGCGTGCCTAAACTTCTTCGCTGGGGCGACGGACGACGGCGAGCGCCTCCACCAGACGGTCGAGATCCGCCTCCTCAGTATAGAGCGCCGGCGTCACGCGGATGCATTGCCCCTTGGCGACACCCGCCCGGCGCACAGTGAGCACCTTGTAGCCGTCCCTGAGCTTTGCCACGACGGCGTCGTTGTCGGACTTGCTTGTCTTGCCCGCAAGGCGGAAGGACGTGATGGCGCTGTAGAGTCCGACCTCATCCGGCGTCAGGATCTCGATATCCCTGAATGCCCGGACACGACTCACCCAGTAGTCGCGCAGATAGCGCAGGCGAGCCTGCTTCGCGGCCGCGCCGATCTCCTGGTGGAGCGCGATCGCCGCGGGCACCGTCAACACGGCGGCGAAATTGACCGTGCCCGTGTGCACCCGCGAGCGGATGTCGGTCTCCGGAAACTCTTCGTCGCCCATGTCGCGGTCGATGTCGGCGAGGCGGTCCTTCCTGATGTAAAGGAAGCCCACTCCGAGCGGCGCGCCGATCCACTTGTGCAGGTTGAAGCCGACGAAATCGGCCTCGAGCTCGCCCACCTTGAAATCGAGCTGCCCCCACGAATGGGCCGCGTCGACGACAGTGTCAATCCCCTTTACCTTCGCCATGCGCACGATCTCCGCGATCGGCATGACGAGGCCCGTCCGGTTGCTGACGTGGGTGAGGAGCAAAAGCCTCGTCTTCGGGTTCGCGTCGAATGCCCGGGCATAGGCGCCCAGCACGGCCTGCCGGGTCGCCGGCTCCGGCACGTCGAACTTGACGACGTCGACGCCGCGCCGGGCCTTGAGCGCGTTCATCGCATACTGCATCGAATCGTAGTCGAGATCGGCATAGAGCACGGCGTCACCGGACTTCAGCTTGTTGTAGCCGCCTATGAGGAGCTGCAGCGCTTCGGTCGCACCACGCGTGAGCGCGATCTCATCAGGGGCTGCGCCGGCCGCTTCTGCCACCTTGGCGCGCACGGCCTCGAAATCGAGCCAGAAGCGTTGCCGCACATAATAGGAATTCTCGTAGTTGACCATGTCGGATTGGCGGATGAACTCGCGCCGCACCGGCTCGGCCATGATGCCCCAGTAGCCGTTCTCTAGGTTGACTACATCCGGTGTCACCGCATAGAGCCCGCGCACGGCACTCCAGTAAGCCTTGTCGGTGACGCGGGTGGTACTGTCGGAATCGGATTGCAGCATGTTTCAAATCGGCCTAGTGCATCGGCATGCTTGCAAATGATGGAAGCCATCGCCAAGAGCAAGTCTAGACGCCAACGACCCCGAGCACCGCAAAAGGCGCAACTCCCGCCCTCAATTCTCTAACGACTTACAAACCATCGCGCCCGGGTCAACTACCAACGTTAGTAATTGATCCAGTGACAGAAGCACGTCAACTATATGACGAATGAGCATCGCACCGGGCAACCGTCAGCCGCAAGGAGTTCAGCATGCAACTTCACTCACAATCTGTTCTGGACGACGGCCGTGATCGATCCGCTGGCTCCTCGGCTCCAAAATATTGCGTGCTCAGATCTGCTTCAACCACGCCCCTCCTACCTTGTGTAAGTGCCTGAAGGGTGTCTTGGCGCGATGAAGAGGTCACCGGTCTCGATGGACTCTTAAGCCCCAATGACTGCGATCCACTGACCGCACGGAAGAGTGATATCTGCCGAAACCCATCGCGTACCGGCGGCCAAGCCGTTGGGATCGCCTTAACAAACTCGACAATCAGCTCGGGAGGAGCGCACATGTTGGCGCAACGGATGTCTTTGCTGTCAGGTTCAGGCACTGCCGCCGCCCGTGAGGCAGCCGCGCTAGCTACCGCGGCCGGCCGTCAGATCGTCGATCTTGCGGCCGGCGAAGTCATCATCGAGCCACCATCATCAGTCTGTGAAGGAGCGATCGCCGCCATCAGAGCTGGGACGAACCGCTACACTGATGCCATCGGTCTGATGGCACTTCGCAAGGCTGTTGCCAAAAAGCTATCGGCAGAAACAGGCATCGACTGGAACACGGATAACATCGTTATCACTGCGGGTGCAAAGCAAGGACTGCTCGACGCTGCCTTAGCCGTCCTCGATCCGGGTGACGAGGTCATCATCATTCGCCCGTGCTGGCCGACATTCCCGTCCCAGGTTCTTCTCGCCGGCGCAAAGCCCGTGTTCGTTGATGCTCGTCCCCCGACATATATTCCAGATATCGCTGCAATTCGCACCGCTGTCACACCGCGCACGAAGGCCATTATCATCAACTCGCCGAACAATCCGACCGGCGCAGTCTATGATCGAACGACTCTACAAGCTATCGGCGATCTCGCAATCAACTACCAGCTCTGGATCGTTTCCGACGAATGCTACTCCAGCTTCGTATTCACCGCTGAGCGCCATGAGTCGATCGTCATGGCGCATCCGAGCGTACGTTCACGGACGATCCTCGTCAACGCCTTCTCCAAGGAGCTGGCGATCACCGGTTGGCGCCTAGGCTATTTCGCTGCACCCGCAGAGATCGTTTCCGCGGCCAAGAAGCTACAGAGCCTTACGACCTCGAATGCCAATGTCATCGCGCAGCATGCGATCCTGCACCACCTTCAAGTCGGTGACGGCAGCTTTGAACGGGAGATGCATCAGCGCCTATCCGAGGCTCGGAACATTGGTCTTCGCATTCTGTCTGGGCTGCACGACGTGACCCCGCTGAACGCCGATGGCTCATTCTTCTTCTATCTCGATCTGACTAGGCTTATCTCCGTTCTGCCGCCCGGAGGTCCCGTTCGATCGACCGACGATATTGCGCGATTGCTTCTGGAAGAAACCGATGTGGGATCCGTTGCCGGCAGTACCTTTGGCGACGTGAACGGCCTGCGTCTCTCCTTCGGCGTTCCACCCGACCAATTGGAGTCGGGACTGAACCGCGTCGTCAAGACCCTGAACGGCTTGAAGACCAGGCAAGCGGCGGCCTGAACCTGACGGATATTTTGAAATGCTCAATGGCACACGGGCCGTGATCCTTGCCGCAGGAATGGGCTCGAGGCTGCGGCCCTACACGGAATTCGTTCCGAAACCGCTGGTGGAAGTTAACGGAACCCCCATGCTGCACAACGCGCTCCATCAGTTGTCCGAGTTTGGCATCCGTGGAGCAACCATCGTCGTGGGTTATCGCAATGACGCTATAGACCAGTCCTGCGGCTATCGGTTCGAAGATGTCGACATTGAGTATGCCCACAATCCCATCTTCGATCGGACCGGCAGCGCCTATTCCCTATGGCTAGCGCGGGATACAATGCTTGCTGGCGACACCGTCTTTCTCGAAGGCGATGTGTTCTTCGAGCGAGAAGTCCTCGAAAGAACACTTCGAACGGTCTCATCTACCAAGCAGAGCGTAGCGGCTGTTGCGGCGTTCAACGCAGCAATGAGTGGTTCCGCCGTCGAGCTTGCTGACGATGGTTCTGTCCTCACGTTCATCATGAACCAGGCGGCCGTTGAGGCCCAGGCTAGGGGTCTTTTCAAGACCATCAACCTGATGCGCGTTTCCGCAAACGCCTCGCGCGAACAGCTTGTGCCGGCACTGCATCGGGCTGTGGAAAGCGGGCATCGTACGACCTATGTCGAACAGATCCTCGCGCTGCTTGTCGAGAAGCGAGAACTGCGGCTTTCAGTGGCGGATTGCAGCGATACCCGTTGGTTCGAGATCGATAGTGAAGATGATCTGCACCTGGCGGAGAAGATCTTCGCACCACCGATGGGCCGGGCACTTCCCCCGGCAAGTTCCATCTCGCTGGCGGGGGCAAGGCGATGATCGGGTACCTGCGCGACTATGCAAATGCCATCACGGCCCTCGCCTATCTGTTTGCCGTGATCGGGCTGTTCCTGGCTTTAAACCGCAAGATAGAGCTCGGCGTTGCGGCAATGCTCTGGACCTGGTTTCTGGATCATTGGGACGGGCACGTCGCTCGCAAAACGAGCCATCTTCGTCCTCGAGGCGTGCCGGAGTTCGGAAAGAGCTTTGATGGCTTTGCCGACTTCCTCCACGGAGTCATTTTCCCGGCTGCGGTGATCATGCTTATCAGTCAAGGCACTGCCCTGTCGCTCGTAGCGAGTTTATTTCTCGTCTTAGCCGGAGCCATCAGGCTCAGCTATTTCGAGAATGTGGGTCTCACTGCTGACGCTCGGTTCACGGGTATTCCCGTTTCGTATGATACACCACTTCTTGCCGTGCTCCTGCTCTTACGGCCGCAATTTCCTGTCGATGCCTTTCCGACGATCGCGGCGATCGCTTTTATCATACTTGCACTGCTTCATGTGACGACTGCGATCGAGGTTCCGGCTATTCGAGGGACTGCAATTCCGATCGCTACCGCCTTCGCAGTCGCTGGCTCACTCGCTTTGGTGATGATCTCCCAATCCGGTCTTCAACAATAGGATCTGCGATCAACTCATAAGATTGCGACTAGCGAGAGCGAAAATGAACGACGTGAGCATGCTTGGGCAAATGCCACCTGTGTCACCCGAAGCGATAACGATCGACTTTGGTCGGAATTTTCCGCCACCCAGCCCCCTGGTTCAAAGTGCTTTAACGGACACATTCGCCGAGCTTGGATGCGCAAATATCGCGGATGCCATTCGATTTCCGCGCTTCATGGGAACTGTGGGCGACCGAGAAGCTGGAGCAACTTGGCTTAGCCAACGGCTTGGTCAGAAGCCGAACGTGGAGCGTGTCGTACTCGCAAACGGTTCACAGAGCATCCTGGCGATGCTGATGGCTCGGTTCGTCAAGCCCGGCGGGGTCCTACTAGCAGAAGAGTTGACCTATCCAGCAATCAAGCCACTTTCGGCCCTGTTCGGCATCGAGCTCCGCCCTGTGTCGATGGATGTTGAGGGGATTGATCCGGCAAGTCTGGACAAAGCCTGCATTGAGCTTGGCGCCAACGCTCGGGCCCTCTACTGCATGCCCACACTGCATAACCCAACGTCTGCAACCATGTCTGATGCAAGGCGCGCTGACGTTGCGGCAGTGGCTCGCCGATATGATCTTTGGGTTTTTGAAGATGATATTTACGGAATTCTGCCAGAACAGGCGCCTCCCCCCCTCTCGCTTCATGCGCCCGAGCGCAGCTGGTACATCTTAGGACTTAGCAAATCCCTCGCCGCGCAGCTTCGGGTGGCGTATGTCGTCGGCCCCAACTCCGACATCTCACAAGATGTTTTTTGGCCTGGAGTGCGGACCACAAATTGGATGGTCGCACCTTTAGTGGCGGAGGTCGCATCGCATTGGCTCGCAAATGGCATCGGCTCAGAAATACTGCGATCGGTGCGAGCAGAAACCTTGAGACGCCGGGCCCTTGCCGCGTCGATCCTTCCCCGCAGGCAGATAACCTCAAGCGAGTTCAACTATCATCTCTGGATTGACTTGCCGGAGGCATGGCCGCTCAACGCCTTTGTCAAGGCGGCCCGCGAGTCTGGAGTGGCTGTTGGACCCGGAGAGTCATTCGCCGTTAACAATCAACAGGGCGACCGCAAGTTTCGGATCGGTCTGGGCGTGCCGCCGGATCAAGACCAACTTGTTCGCGGGTTGAAGGCAATTGCATCGCTTATTGACGCACCTGCGGATCGGGAGTTGAACCAATGAAGGGCCAGTTAACGCATGCTCCCGTAACAGGTCAGTTCCCCACCAGCGCTACCGATCTGCACGTTTGTCTCATTTCCGAAGAAGCAGGACTTGACCTCCGGACTTCGGAGTTGGCACCCGCACCTCCGAAACCAGTGCCCGCTTATCCTCACGCCAAGGCCCTATTTCACGTCGGCGCCTACTGTGGGTCAGTCTTGGCGTCCGTCGGTACATTTACGCTCGAAGACATGGACCCCGATCAAGGAAGTCAGCCATCCGGGCGCAGTTGGAGAATTCGTGGAATGGCAACGGCCAAGGGTTTTCGTCGCCATGGATTTGCCAGCGCCGTAATCGAGCATGGTCTACGTGAAATCCGTAGGCGTGGTGGGCTTCTTGTATGGTGCAATGGGCGAACAACGGCCATCTCGTTCTACCGACATCACAAGTTCGAACAGATCGGCGGTGAGAGGCGGCTCCCGGGGCTTCAACCCCACTTCCGCTTCAGACGAATTATAGGACAGTCGCATCATCCTTGAGCCGCAAAGCTAACACCGGCCCCGCTCGCCATTTCGGATTCTGCTCATCTTCGGGGTTGGCTCAGCATGGGGGTTATGCGTGCGGCCTGCCTAAGCCCCCTCTTGGATCGGTGTCGGAGCGAACGAAACGTTCTTTGGAGTGCTCACATGCCGACACAGGCTTCAACGAAATCTGCTGGATGGAAACATTATCAGACGCTTGGCGAGCACTACGATAATGAACGGCCGGGATACCCTATCAGCGCAATACATGAGATCGCGTCGCGGTCTTTGTCCTTGAGTCACGGTTCCCGCCGAATAGTCGACGTAGGCTGCGGGACGGGTATCTTCACCCGAATGTTGGCCGATGCTCTTGACGGATCTTTTGAAGTCCTTGGTCTGGAGCCAAGTTCGATAATGATCGAGCGCGCTATTGAAGTAACAAAGACCAGTCGGCCAATTCAGTTCATCCAATCTCCGGCCGAGCAACTTCCGTTCGGCGATCAAACCGTTGGGGTGATAACGGCTGCTGGTGCCGCACAACTCTTCGACCGGACACACTTCTATGCAGAAGCTCATCGCGTCCTGGTAGATACCGGCCTCCTCGCGATCCTGCAGAATAAGCGCCGTCATGAGACTGGCTTCTTCCAGTCCTTCGAGCTGTTCCTCGAGGAGTTCGTCCCCGGCTATCGAACAGGCACATATGCGGATGCTCGCGGCGGACACTCGGTCGCCAATTTCGATGATGAGCTTGCCTCAGATAATCGATTTTCGAAGGTCATGATCCAAAGATGGGACTGGCCCAGAACTTTCACTACCCAGAGCTTTGAGACATTCGCTTTATCCACAATCCAACTCAAAATGGCACGGGCCGCGCGTGGTAACGAGCTCATCATCAATGAGCTACGGTCGATCTTGTCCCGCCATTGTGATGCCAGTGGGACCATTGATGTGACCTACAGCGCCGAACTCACAACTGCAGTGCGGATTGTGCAGTAAGCATATCCGGTCGATGAAGCGGAAACACCATGCAAACCTCAAGAATCTGGTCTGAACTCGATTTGCAGAAAGAAGGCAAGGCCACCGGCTATCTTCGCGTGCCGATCTCGACCAATGCCTCAGCATACGGATGGATCCCGGTGCCGATTGCGAGCATCAAGAATGGATCGGGCCCCCGGGTGTTATTGATTGCCGGTAGCCATGGCGATGAGTGGGAAGGCCAGATCATGCTCATAAAGCTGATCCAGTCGCTAAAGGTACGGGATATCAACGGGCATTTGATAATCCTACCTGCGGCGAATGCGCCAGCGGTCCAGGCAGGCCAAAGAGTCTCTCCCTTGGATGACGGAAATCTAAATCGCAGCTTCCCGGGGGATCCGAATGGGACTCCGACGATGATGATCGCCCATTTCATCGAAGCGGTCCTGTTACCGGGCTGCGATCTGGTTTGTGATCTTCATTCGGGAGGGAGCTCGCTGGAGTACCTGCCTTCTGCTGTGATTATCGCTGCGACGTCTGCTTCACAACTCCGCCAAAGTGTCGACCTCCTCCGTGTCTTCGGCTTACCTGTTGGGTTCGCAACTGATGCATCGACAGGCGGAGATCGCAGCTTGACCGGCGCTTGCAATCGCGTGGGGAGCGTCGCTTGTCTTTCGACCGAATTGGGTGGAGGCGGAACCGTCTCACGCAATGTGCTACGCGCTGCAGAGGATGGTCTTGCGCGCATTTTGCATCATGTTGGTGTCTTGAACGCAGCTCCGAAGGAGCCTCATTTTGGTTCTACCCAACTTCTCTACCGCGTTCGACCGAACGACTTCGTCTACTCTTCTGCAAACGGTTTATTCGAGCCGTTTGTGAATCTTGGCGATAGCGTCACCGATGGTCAGGAGGCGGGCCGCATTCACTTCACTGAGGAGCCTTGGCGGAAGCCTGTCACAGTTCACTTTGGAGTGGGTGGCATCGTCTTGTGCCGGCGTTTTCCGGCGCGGGCAGCTCTCGGTGATTGTCTGTTTAATGTCGGGAAGACATGGACCCCTGAATAGCACGATCGAGCTACCAGGACAGGCATTTTCATCGCTCAAGGAGCTACATTTCGCTCGTCAATGGTCAACCCAGGTCCTGCTCGTCGACGTCAAACCAAATAAGCGACCGAAATAGCCCAACTCGCGCAGAATCGATCATGCGGTCGAGACAAATCACAAGAAGTCGGCATTACATTTTTGGTACGGCCTGGTCAGGCGCTGAGTTGGCTAGCTGCTAAGTCGCGGTCGTTGGTGCGCATGCGCTGGGGCAGGACGATGCTGAGACGATCGAGCAATGCCGCCTGCGCAGGATCGGGCCGGATCACGCCGCGCAGGCACATTTGACCAAGGGTCGCGGTTGGTGACGCGACGTCGCGGAAATGGATGGGCGCGAGCTCCTCAGCCAGCCACGGCAGGTCGTTTTCTGCGCGCAGTCAACCTACCAACCTTCGTAATTGATCTAGCGATCGAAGAGGTCAAGTATTCGGCTGATGAACGTGGTGCTGCCTAAGCGTCAAGGAGTTTCGCATGCGACCTCAACCACACTCTTGTCTCGCATACAGCCGCTACCAACGCGCTATCTCCTCGGCTCAGGCAATGCAGCGTGCGCAGGCAGACTACAACCCGACCGCTTCTCTCCTCATGGAAAGCACGAAGGGGGCTGGCCGGAGCCTCGTTAGGGCGTCGATGCCGGTCCAATTCAACCACAAGAGACGATTGGAAGACATCAGCTGGCTTGATGAACGCTTAGGCCCAATCGGCTACTAGCAACTTGCCGTACTGATATTTGTCAAACTAGATCGCCTGACGGTGCGATTCAGATCACCTGCGCAAGTCGTAGGAGCGCGCACATGTAGGCGCGTAAAGGATATCTTTGCCCTCACATTCGAGTACCGTCTCGGCTCATGCCCGCGATTTGTTGAAGAACCCTTCCGATAGCGAACACATCCGTCACCTCGATTGGACCTTATCTATTCCCTCCGCCACGGCTAAACCGGCCGATGCCGGACCAACTGCACGAAATCGGACTTCAGGAGCGTCCAACATGTCAGTAGCTGCCGTAGATACTCTCGCTGCCCTGCCACAGACGGGCTTTGTTGATTTCCGGCGCAATTTCCCGCCCCCAAGTCCGCTGATCAAAGAGGCGCTTAGTAATGCTCTGACGGAATTGCTAAACTCACCCACGCTTCCCGATGATCTTCGTTTTCCGCGCTTCAATGGAAGTGAGAGAGATTGTGCAGCAGGTGCAACGTGGCTCCAACAGCGCTTCAAATCACGCCCCTCTGAAGATCGCATCGTACTATCGAACGGGACCCACAGTACCGCACTCATGGTGCTTGCTCAAATCGCCCGCCCGGGTGGCGCAATGCTCACCGAGTCAATAACCTATCCCGGCATAAAGCCGCTGGCGCGTTTGCTTGGAATCCAGGTTCACGGTGTCGATATGGACGAGGATGGAATCCGTCCAGATTCGTTGGCCGATGTTGCGACAAAGACAGGTGCAAGGGTGCTTCATTGCACTCCGACATTCCAAAATCCTACAACCACAGTGATGCCAGCCGAACGCCGGCAGGCGATCGCAGATGTCGCGCGCAGGCACAATCTTCAAATATTAGAGGACGACATTTACGGCATACTCCTAGACGACGGCCCCTCGCCCATGGCTTCTTATGCGCCTGAGCGCACTTGGTACATGTTGGGTCTGAGCAAGTCATTGTCGCTACAGCTGCGTATTACGTACCTTTTGACGCCTGAAGGAGCTCTTCCCAGCCAATATTTCTGGCCGGCGACGATGACTACCCACTGGATGCCGGCCCCGCTTCCGACCGAGGTTGCCACGAAGTGGATTCTCGATGGGACCGCCTCTCGGCTCCTCACATCTGTTCGTGAGGAGACGGCCGCGCGTCAACTCATCGCGAACGACGCTTTACGTAGCGTCCAGGTTCGCAGTCATCCCCGATGTTATCATCTGTGGATTGATCTTCCTTCGGGTTGGTCTTCAGATGCGTTCGCTGAGAGAGCCCGACGGATCGGCGTTTTCATATCCTCAAGTCGCTCCTTTGCCGTCGACGAAGCATCTGCACCAAACAAGTTCCGACTCGGTCTCGGCGTGCCTACCGACCGTGCGGTACTTAAGGCCAGCCTCGAAGCTTTGCGCGATCTCTTGAGCGACGAACCTTATTAGGGCCCGACATATGCGCGGTAACGACTTCGGCGATCGCAGCCTGGTTCGGGCGTGCAACCGATCGGGTGGCATACCCTTCCTCTCCACTGAGTTGGGCGGTGGTGTTACTGCATCTATTGCAGCCCTGGAGTTGGCCAAAGACGGACTTCTTCACCTCCTCGAGCATGTCGGTTGTCTTACAAGGACACCCTCCGATCAAACGCCGCGGCCGAGTTCTCGGTATCGGCGGGTTGCTTTTAGCAGTTTGGTCTTCGCTCCCTCCACAGGAGTGTTTGAGGCATTCGTGCAGTTCAGGGATTTGCTCGAACGTTGGTCTGACGCCGAGGTCATCCACAATCCCTCCGAGCCCTGGGCTCCGCCTCGGCGAATTCAGTTCGATCAGTCAGGTCTTGCTCTGTGCAGGCGATTTACAGGTCCGATCACGCAGGGAGACTGCTTAATTAACTTAGGCATACCGATCAGTGAGGCTGTGAGCGGAGCTTTTATCCGGACCACACTGGCGCCAACCACGATCGACGCCTTTGTTGCATGCACACTGGCGAAGTCTGACGATCTCCATGTTAGTACTGTTCAGCCTGGCAATGGTGAGGATCAGACTCATGGCCGGCAGCGAACTTGTCGCCGCCGGGATCTGCAAATGACGGCCTGACTGGCGATGAACGTCGATCGACTTGGGCC
>NZ_JAQOSR010000020.1:0-67494 GCF_046718885.1 Bradyrhizobium sp. UFLA01-814
ACTACCAATTTGGATAGATCAGAAGGCGAGGATTTGGCCTCCCTAGCAAGACGTTAAGGTTGCGCTACAATGAAGCTTCCGCGCTATTGCAGGCAAAAGTCATTGAAAAATGGTCGACGCGGATATTTCTTCGAGCCACCAACGTGGGCTCGCAATGAAGGTTGCCCTGTCAGAGCTGAAGCACTGGGAGAAGACTATGCAACCGCTCTCAACAGAACCAAGAATATTCTGCTGCCTGCCTTCGACAGCTGGCGTTCGGGCGGATTGACCGACATGGTCCCGGCGTCTCCTGTGCCCGGCACTTTTGATTGGCTTGTTGGCGTTTTCAAAGCCAACCACCGATGGCGTGAAATCGATTTCAAGACCCAACGCTCATACGACCAAGGCCTGGCGCTATTCGCCAACCACGAATTGAACGACGGTAGCCGCGCGGGCTCGAAACAGATTGCTGATTTTTCCAAAGCATTTGTTGATGCGGTTTATGCAAATCTGCTCGTCGTTCAATACAAGGACGCGGATGGAAACATCGTCAAGCGCGAGCGTCGGCGTTTCGCAAACGCTGCCATGACCGCATGCAGGCGCGCCTGGTTCGTTGGTCAGCGCGCCCAGGAAACGAAAGTGCCAGCCATCAACCCATTCTCGCGGATGGGCTTAAAATCGCGCGCCCCTGGTCAGGCCCTGCGAGAGACGCCTACCGCAACCTGGGAAGAGCTTGTCGCCTTCAGGCAAGCCGCAGAGAGACTGGGGTACCACTCGATCGCAACCGCTGCATTGCTGACCTGGGAATGGCTGCAGCGCGAGGAACATATATTCGGAGTCTTCGAAATCGAGCACTATCGACCGAAAGAACGCCCCAACAGCGTGAGGATTATGCACCCAAAGAATGGCGAAGAAGCCTGGTGGCCTTTGGTCGATGAGAACAGTGTGCTGCTCTTCCCCGAGTTGATGGCGGAGCTTGATGCTCTCAAAGACTCAGTCGCTTCAGGACTGGCGTTTCGCCGCGATCATGCTCATCGCAGGTCGCCTACTCCTCTCCCGTGGATCACCGAGCGCAAGGATCTGCGCTACCTTCGGCATGTCGTTAAAAAGATAATCATAGCAGCGGGACTTCGGAACGAGCTCTCATTTACGTCCTTTCGCCACGGCGGCTTCACCGAAGGCGCAGACAGCGATCTTACGGACGCTGAACTGCGTGCCGCCGGCCGCCATCGCTCGAGACTACAACTGCCCACCTATGCCAAACGCACGCGGAAGCAATTGATCGTGGCCGCCAAGAAGCGCCGCGAGGAGCGAGCCAGGACGACCCTCTTGTCAGAAGGCGTGCTCGCGCCTCATTCTTCAATCGTTTCGAGCAATCGACACGCTTGATTTTCATGATTCACGCCGGCGCGAGATACCGGGCGGAAGACCAGGATTGGGTTTCCACCTAGCGCCCGGTCCAAGTCGGTTTGCGCTTCTCGCCGAAGGCCTTGAGGCCTTCCTTGGCGTCCTCGGTCATCGCGAGCAGCGCGATCTGGCTTTCGGTGTAGGCGATGCTTTCATCGAATGACATCGAGGCGATCGCCCGCATCGCGTATTTGCCGCGACGGATCGCCGTCGGCGACTTGTCGACGATGCGCCCGATCAGCCAATCGACCTTGGCATCGAGCTCGGCTGCCGGCACAACGTAGTTGAGAAGACCCGCAGCCTTGGCCGTCGCGGCGTCGAACGGCTCGCCGGTCAGCGCCCATTCGTTGACGAGGCGCGGCGGGGCGATCGATTGCAGCAGGCTCAGCACCTGCATCGGAAACACGCCGACCTTCACCTCGGGCAGGCCGAAGATCACCTGATCGCCGGCGACCGCCATGTCGGTCATGCACAGCAGTCCCATGCCGCCGGCCATGCAGACGCCACCGACTCGCGCGATCGCGGGCTTGGTCGCATTCTGCGACAGCCGCAACAAATCGGCGTAATCGACATTGGGACGCGAGAAATCCATCGAGAAGGCCGCGCCGCTGTTCTGCAGATCGGCACCGGCGCAGAACGCCTTGTCGCCCGCCCCCGTCAGCACGATGACGCGGACGTCTTTGTCGTCATGCGCCTCGCGATAGCCCTTCGCGATGCCGGCGATCACACCGGCATTGAGCGCGTTGCGCTTGTCCGGGCGGTTGATGGTGATCCAGAACGCCTGCCCGCGCTTTTCGAGAAGAACGCTGTTGTCGGTCATGTTTCCTGCCTGTTTTCTTGGCCAATGTGCCGGTGTCAGCCGACATTTGCGGCAGGATCGGCGCCGACTGCAAGCAGGATTTATGCGGCCACCTATGCCTTCCGGATCCAGACCTTGTTATCGTGGAACGCGGCGCCGCCGAGCGGTGCAACGGCCTCCGCCCCGGTCAGCATGTTGATGCCGCGCCCGCCGATATGGGACTTGTTCGGATGGATCGACTCGGCGATCAGCACGCCACGGCGAACGCCATCGAACAGTTTTGCGGTCAGCGTGGTCTCGCCACGCATGTTGCCGAGCGTCACCGTATCGCCATCGGCGATCGAAAGACTAGCCGCATCCTCGGGGTGAATCATCACGGTCGGCACGCCCTCGCGGGCCTGCGACGACGGCGTTTCGTTGAAGCTGGTGTTCAGGAAGCTGCGCGAGGGTGACGTCGCGAGCCGGAACGGATGCTGTGCGTCCGCCTCCTCGATGATGGTCCAGTGGTCGGGCAGCGAGGGCATCTTGTCCCACGCCCCCATCAGCCCGCCGGTGCCGACGGGCACCTTGCCCCAATCGACCTTGAAGTGGAACTTCTTGTCGGCATGGGCAAAGCCGTCGAGATAATGCGAGGTGCGGAAATCAGGCTGCAGGTCGCGCCACAGCTCGGCTTCGAGCGTCTCGATATCGCCATGCCCGCTCTTCTTCAACGTCGCATCGATCAGCTGGCGCGGCGTCATGTCGAAGCCGGGATGCACGGCATTGAGCCGGCGGCCCAGCCCCTGCATCACCTCGTGATTGGAACGGCACTCGCCTGGCGGATCAATCAGCTTCGGGCCGACCGAAATGTGCTGATGACCGCCACCGTAATAAAGGTCGTCGTGCTCCATGAACATCGTCGCCGGCAGCACGATATCGGCCATCTGGGCGGTCTCGGTCATGAACTGCTCGTGCACCGCGACGAACAGATCCTCGCGGGCAAAGCCCTGGCGCACCAGCGCCTGCTCGGGCGCGACCGTCATTGGGTTGGTGTTCTGGATCAGCATCGCCTTGACCGGCCCGCCGCCCCGCAGCGCCTCGGCATCGCCAGTCAGGATGCGGCCGATCTTGGACTGATCTAGCACCCGCGTCGAGCGATCGATCGCGTCGTGGCCTTCGATGATCGACTCGTCGAAGCGCCAGATTCCGGCGTTGTTGAAGAACGCGCCGCCGCCCTCATATTGCCAGGCACCGGTGACCGCGGGGATGCACGAGGCCGCGTGCATCTGAGCGGCACCGTTGCGGCTGCGGGTGAAGCCGTAGCCAAGACGGAAGAACGAGCGCTTGGTCTGTCCGACCAGCCGCGCGAACGCTTCGATTTCCTCGACCGGCACGCCCGAGATCGCCGAGGCCCATTCCGGCGTGCGAGTCTTCAGATGCGCTTCCAGCTCGTCGGGGCAATCGGTATAGCGCGCGAGATATTCGCGATCGGCAAATCCCTCGCGGAAAAGCACATGCATCACGGCGCAGGCGAAGGCACCATCGGTGCCCGGCCGCAGCAGGATCTTGATGTCGGCCTGCTTCATCGTCTCGTTGTTGTAGACGTCGACCGCCGCGATCTTCGCGCCGCGCTCCTTCCGCGCGCGCGATGCATGCGTCATCACATTGACCTGGGTGTTCACCGGATTGGTGCCCCAGATCACGACGAGGTCGGAGACGCCCATCTCGCGGGGATCGACACCAGCGATCTTGCCGGTCCCGGCCGCAAAGCCGATGCGCGCGATGGTTGCGCAGATCGTGCCGTAGAAGCGCGAATACTTCTTCACATGCGACAGCCGGTTGAGGCCGTCGCGCATCACGAGCCCCATGGTGCCGGCGTAGTAAAAGGGCCAGACCGACTCGGCGCCAAACTCCCGCTCCGCCGCGTCGAAGCGCGCCGCGATCTCGTCCAGCGCCTCGTCCCAAGAGATCCGCGCGAACTGGCCGGAGCCCTTCGGCCCGGTCCGGCGCAGCGGGACCATCAGCCGCTCGGCATGATGAATCCGCTCGGCATAAC
The DNA here is from genome assembly GCF_046718885.1 of Bradyrhizobium sp. UFLA01-814. Classification (NCBI taxonomy): domain Bacteria; kingdom Pseudomonadati; phylum Pseudomonadota; class Alphaproteobacteria; order Hyphomicrobiales; family Nitrobacteraceae; genus Bradyrhizobium; species Bradyrhizobium sp. UFLA01-814. The sequence continues at coordinate 4,221 of NZ_JAQOSR010000020.1, forward strand.
GCGCGACCTTGGCGCAGACCACGCCGGCGGTGTAGGTCTGCTGTTTGGAGCCCCTGACGCGGCCGATCGAGCGTCCCTCGATCACCTCGACGTCGAGCGCACATGCCGACGGGCAATCGTGCGGACAGGTGGAATGGCGGATGTCGACCTTGGCATGCTGGTTCATGGCCAAATTGGTAACATCAAATATCCCCCCCGCCGAGGGGCATTATTGACCCTGTCCGCGCGAAATCCGGGCACGTGCCATGCGGCAGGCGCCCGGACGGGCAGCTATTGGCCTGAGCCGTCCCATCAGACGCGGAAGATGCGGGTGTAGTGCGATTTGATCGATTCCCCTTCCCGCTCCACCGCCACCGGATCGTCCTTCATCGTCTTGATGTCCTTTAGCGGCCTGCGTCCAGCCTTCTCCTTGGCCTGTGCATGGACGGATCTGAGGCCGCCGATCTCGACATTGAGCTGCTGGCCCTCACGCCCGAGCGCGAACGACTGGAACAGCCTGGCGGCATTCGGATGCGGACAGTCCTTGAAGATCCCGTTGGGGCCGACGATGATCGGTGACCCTTCGGTGGCGTAGACCGGCTCGACCGGGCGGCCGGCCTCTTTCATCTGGAAGATGTTGTATTCGTTGCCGTCGGCCATGACAGCACGCTCGCCGAGATCGAGCTTTTTGGGTGGATCCGTCGAGGACTGCACCTGCATGATGTTCTGCTTGGCGAGCTTCTCGAAAAAGCTCCATCCGAGGTCGCGCTGCATCTGATAGGTCGCGGTCATGATGGTGCCGCTATAGCCGGGATGCGCCTTGACGATCTTGCCCTTCCATTTCGGATCGAGCAGATCGGCAAAGCTCTGGGGCGCCTCCTCGGCCTTCACGAGATTGGTGTTGTAGGCAATGATCGACAGCCAGACCCGGAAGCTTGCGAATTGCCCGTCCGCGTCGCGATGCTCGTCGGGGTAGTATTTTGCGACCTCCTCCGGAACATAGGGCGCGAGAATGCCGTCGCGCTTCCACACGATGAAATGCGCGGCATCGGAGGAATTGACGACGTCGACGGCATGAATGTTGCTGGAATATTCCTGGCCGACCCGCTGGAACACACGCTCCGCGCCGGTGCGTTCGACACGCACGGTGATATCGGGATATTTCGCTTCAAATGCCCTTGCCAGCTTCTCGGCAACCGGCAGATCGGTCGAGGTGTAATAGACGACCTGCCCCTCTTTCTTCGCCGCTTCGATCAACGTCGGCGTCACTGGTTCGGCTGGCGGCGCGGCGGCCATCACGCGCGTTGAAAGGGCGGCCCCAGCCAGCACCGCGCCCGAGCCCTTCAGCATGTCGCGGCGCGATAGCCCAGGATGTTTCCTCATATGATTCCCCGCACGCGATGGCGAAGTTTGAGTACACCGTCCTCCCGCTCTTATTCCGATGCGCGAAAACGGAGTCTGTCGTCGACAGAGGCTTCAGGTTGCAGCTAGACTTCTGATCAAGAAACAAGACTAAAGTTGGGGGATTCAGTCAATGGCAAGCCTGCGATACGCCTTTGTGTTTGTCGCGGCGTTGCTGACCGTGTCCATGTCAGGCTCATATGCTGACGCCGAAGACTATCCCGCGCGGCCGGTCAGGATCATCGTTCCCTTCGGTCCCGGCGGTCCGGCCGACGTCGTCGCGCGACAGATCGGCAGCATTTTGCAGGAAAGCCTCGGCCAGCCCTTCGTGGTGGAAAACCGCACCGGCGCCGGCGGCGTGATCGGCACGCTCGAGGTCGCAAAGGCACCGGCCGACGGCTACACCCTCCTGATGATGTCGAACACCCAGACCGCGAACGAATCGCTGGTACCGCAGCGCAAATATGAGCTGATGCGCGACCTGACGCCGATCGCGTCGTTGAACACTTCGGATCTCGTGATCGTGGTCCACCCCGCCGTACAGGCAAAGACCTTGCAGGAATTCATCGCCCTGGCAAAGGCCCAGCCCGGAAAGCTGAACTATGCGTCGTCAGGTCAGGGCACGCCGTACCACATGGCGGCCGAGCTGTTCAAAGCCACGGCCGGCATCGACGTCGTGCACGTGCCCTACCGCAATAGCGGCGAGGCCCGCGGCGGCGTCATCGGCGGCCAGGTCCAGATGATGATCGATGCCGTTCCCGCGATGGCGCCGAATGTCGCCGAAAAACAGGTGCGAGCGCTCGCAACGACCGGCAAGACTCGTTCGACGGTGCTGCCCAACGTTCCGACGGTGATCGAGGCGGGCGTGTCCGGCTATGAGGCGACGATCTGGCTCGGCTTGATGGTTCCGGCGGGCACGCCGAAGCCGATCGTCGACAAGCTCAACGCGGCGGTGAACGCGGCGATCAGGCGGCCGGAGGTCGAGAAGCTCTGGGCCGCGCAGGGCGCGGCGCCGATGACCATGACGCCGGAGGCGTTCGACGCATTCCTGCGCGCCGATATCGTGAAGTGGGCAGGCGTCGTCAAAAGGCTGGACAAGTCCCAGTAAGCACGCAGCGGCAGACCGCGAGCGAAGGAACAGTGCGCATGAAGACGTTGAACATCCTGAGCGGCGGGGCGGCGCAGGGCCTGGTGCGCAACCTTGCGCCCGCGTTTGAAGCCGAAACCGGCCTCGGCATTGCCGGCGATTTTGGCGCGGTCGGCGCCATGGCCGACAGATTGCGCGCCGGCGTACCGACCGACATCGTCATCCTGACCGCCGCTCTGATCGCGAAGCTTGCCGGCGAAGGGCTGGTTTTGCGCAGCTCGATCACGGACCTCGGCCGCGTTGAAACCGCCCTTGCCGTTCGGGCCGGCGATCCGTCGGTCAGCGCCGACGACGCGGCTAGCCTGCGCGCGGCATTGCTCGCCGCGGACGCGATCTTCGTGCCGGATACCAAGGCATCGACCGCAGGAATTCATTTTGCCAAGGTGCTCGCGCGGCTCGACATCGCTGATGTCGTCGCCGACCGGTTGAAAATTTTTCCAAACGGCGCGACCGCCATGCGACATCTGGCGGAGTCCAGAGACCGGCGGCCGATCGGTTGCACGCAATCGACCGAGATCATCAGCACCAGGGGTGTCGTGCTGTCGGGCACTTTGCCGCCGGGATGCGGGCTCGCGACAATGTATACGGCTGCGATCCCAACGCATGCATCATCGGCATCGCAGGCACAACGCCTGATCGCACTGCTGACGTCGCCGGAAACGTCTGCGCTACGCAGCCAGGCTGGCTTTGTTTCCGACGCAACCTAGCGCGCCAATTGCGTGAGACCGGTCGGCGGTCCGTCGACCGCGGTCCAGCCGCCATCGACAAACAGCGTGCTGCCGCTGACATAGCTCGCCGCGTCCGATGCAAGGTAGGCGACAGCGGTCGCGACCTCGTCGGCGCTGCTCCATCGATTGAACACGGTATGGCCGGCATAGAGGTTGTAGATATCGGGCCGCTGCTTGAACGGGCCGGTTAATGCGGTCTCCGCGATGCTCGGCGCGATCGCATTGACGCGAACGCCGGATCGCCCGACCTCGGACGCGAAACCCTTGACCAGAAGGCCGATCGCCGCCTTGGTCGATCCATAGACTGCAAGCCCCGGTTCGATGGTGACGGCACGCACCGAGGAACATGCAATCAGGCTGCCGCCCTGTTGCTTGACCATGATGCGGCCGAACGCCTGGAAGAACCAGACCGTGCCCTTGACATTGAGGTTGATGACCCGGTCGAGATCTTCTTCGGTGTAATCGAGGACGGTCTTGCGGATATTCAGTCCCGGCGTCGTCACTGCGATGTCGATGCGCAGAAATTCTGCCAGCGCTTTCCTCGCCAAAGCGTCGACGTCGGCACGATCGGCAGCATCGCAGCTGGTTGATGTTGCAGACCCGCCCTGCAGCCGAATTGCAGCGGCCGTTGCCTCCGCGCCCTCTTGCGCTCGATCTGCGCAGAGCACACGCGCGCCGAGTGACGCCAGCGCTTCGGCCGAGGATTTGCCGATTCCCGAGGCCGCTCCCAGCACGACGGCGGTCTTGCCGGCGAGATCGAATAGCTTGCGATAGTCGGTCACGTGAATCCTCCCTGCGGCGACGCATCCCGGAATGCAACACTTTCCCGATTTGCTTCAGGTTCTGTACCGAGAGCAAGCGGCATCTTGCGCTACACGCGCCTGCATTGCGGACAGAAGCGCGCCTGCGTCAGATCCGCCAAGAAAGGCACCCGTCGTGAAGATCATTGACCTGAGCCGAGAGCTCTCGCACGCCGAGCTATCCCGGCCATCCGCCCATCATGCACGGGATGTGGAAGAACCACGACGAAGCCCTGGTGGGATCGAGAAACGTCTATGGCATGGCATCGATGTTCATCTCGATGCCCGACTACGGAGGAACCCACATCGATGGGCCCCCGGCAGGAGATGTTGCGGCCGCCGAATGGCTCGCGGAACAAGGCATCGTCAATTTTGGCATCGATTCGATGCCGGCGAGTCCCGACAGCGACGAGAGGGCTCGCATAGTTCGCTGGCCATCACCGGAACCCTTGGATGCTCCACTATGCCGTGCAGGTCCCCTGAAGTGGTCAGTTTTTGGTCTGATTTTGACTCTGAAGAATATGCATTTCTGCTCGCGCCAAGTGTCGACGAAGTGCGGCAATTGCTTGAAGGCTCACCTCGAAAGCGACGGGGCCCATCTCCTTGGTCTCCAGTCGAATTGCAGCATGTCCGTCGGAACGCAACATCGTCTCCGAACCAGTCACATTCAGGATCACAAGGTTTCGGTCCATTTTCCCTCCCATCGAACCCGTTTCCTCACGAGCACGTTTCCTTGTTGCCTAGACGAGGCAGTGCTAGCGTCGGCTTGGCTTCGGCGTAAGCAGACCCTATTTCCGCCTCGCTTCTTTCATTTTAGCATGAAATCGCCGTTCCGTTCCGCCAACGGAGCAGGCGGCTCCGCCGCACACCGCCGGATCGCGTCGGCTCTTGAGGAAATCCCACTATTCGTCGTTACTAGGAAACTCGTCTTAATTGACCAAACATCTACGCCGCGTTGGCAGCTAGTAAATGCGGTGAAAGCGCAAGGTCAGTGGATCATGAACTAGCGGATGGCGACGGACGGCGGTCTATCGCGGTGGCGGCGCCAATCCGCTCGAAAAGCGCTCGCGAAAGTGGCGATAGTGATCAATGCCGTCACTTGCATGCTGAACGGTGCGGTGCGGTCGTGATATTGGCGTTTGTCGTGTTCGCGGCCTGATCAAAGTCGAGCGAGGGTGACGCATTGCCGATCTGACTGAATACTATCCATTACATGGCGACTTGCCCGCAAACAGCCCGATGGCATGCACAAGCGAATTGCAGACGTAATGCCGCGACATCATCGCAAAGGCGGGGATCAAGCCGGTCTGAGCAGATCAACATTGCGCGACACGCACAGCGTGTGATCTTGCGAGCACTAGCCAGCATCCCTAGGCTCCCGTCCATAACAAAACAACCAGGGAGGCGATCGTCATGACCACAAGGCGGGATTTCCTGAAAGCGGGAGCAACAGCGGCGGCAGGCATCGTGTTCTGCGGCTGCGGGCTCGTCCACAACGCAAATGCGCAGCAATCGCGCCAGCAGTTGCCGGTCACGGTCAACGGCCAACGTGTCAAGACGATCGACATCCACTCGCATTGCCATTTCCGCGAGGCCGGCGCGCTGCTCGGCGCGGACGCCGGAAAATATCAACTGCCGCCGGTCAACGGCGCCGCGGAAGCCTTCATCGAGATCGACAAGCGGTTGGCTGCGATGGACGCGCAGGCCGTCGACATGGAGGTGCTTTCGATCAATCCGTTCTGGTACGACCGCGATCGCGACCTTGCTGCGCAGATCGTGAAAATCCAGAATGAAAAGCTCGCCGAACTCTGTGCCTCGAAGCCCGACCGGTTCGCGGCTTTCGCCTCGCTGACGCTGCAGGCACCGGACCTTGCGGTGCAGGAGCTGGAGACGGCGGTGAAGAAGCAGGGGCTGAAGGGTGCGGCGATCGGCGGTGTCGTCGACGGCGCCGAATTCTCAAATCCGAAGTTTCATCCGGTATGGGCCAAGGCCGAGGAACTCAGCGTTCCCCTGTTCATCCATCCGCAGGGCGTGCCCGAGCTCAACAAGCGGCTCTCCGGCAATGGGTGGCTTGGCAACACGATCGGCAATCCGCTCGAGACGACGATCGCACTCTCCCATTTGATCTTCGAGGGCACGCTCGATCGCTTCCCAGGACTGAAAATCATCGCTGCACATGGCGGCGGTTATCTCGGCTCGTACGCCGACCGCTCGGACCATGCCTGTCTGGTTGGACCCAAGGGATGCAAACCGGAGATCAAGCTCCAGAAAACGCCGGCTGAGTACCTCAAACAGATCTACTTCGACTCTCTGATCTTCACGCCTGAGGCGATCAGGCACCTCGCCGCCCAGGTTGGCGCCGGCCAGATCGTGCTCGGAAGCGACTATCCCTATCCATGGCAACTGGCACCGGTCGACCACATCTTCGCCTCGTCGTCGCTAAGCGACGATGACAAGGCCAATATTCTCGGGCGGACCGCAGCAAAGCTGCTTGGAGTAGCCGCGTGAGGACGGCTTGCTGCTAGAAAAGCGGCTGTCGTCGCGCCTTGCCGCGCGACGACGGCATCAACGATCAGTAGGTCTTCACCGTCCGGATCTCGCTGCCCGGCCGAACCGTTGGTGCCACTTGCGCGATATTGGGTATCGGATCAGTGTAGACGGTGTCGGTTCCGACGAACTCCGCTTGCGCCGCGTCCGATATCCATCTGACTGCCGCCGGATGACTGACCAGCATCCCGATCAAGGCAACGACAACAAGCAGCGGCAACGCGACAAGCTTGATGCTGAAGCTCTGGTAATTGTGCTGTGGGTCCTGCCGCCGCATGCACGCGTCACTTACCGCAGCGCACGCAAGGCCGATGTGAATGGCTTCACAGGCCTGTCCAGCTCACCGTTTCGTGAAATGCGCGACCGACCGGGCAGCCGGCGCGACTATTCGCCGTCGTTCGCCCCGGCGTCGACCAGCTCCTGGAGCGTCTCGGGCTTCAGCACGACGATCGCGCCATGCTCGAGTCTGACCCAACCGCGTATCGCCCACGCGCGGAGCTGCTTGTTGATGCTCTCGCGCGTCATCCCGACCATCTCGCTGATCTCCTGCTGGGTGATCGAGATGGTGCGCCCCTGCGGCTTGTGCTTGTCGCTCAGGCGCAGTAGCGCGCTGGCCAAACGGCCGGGCAAGTTCTGCAGAATGACCTGCTCGACCTGATCGCTGGTCCGGCGAAGTCTTTCGCAAAGCAGCTCGATGAACTTCATCGCAAGCGTCGGCTGACTGCGCACGAACGGAATGAACTCGCGCCGGTCAATGACGAACAGCTCGCAATTGGTGTTGGCGGTGGCATCGGCCGTCCGCGACAAGCCGTCGAGCAGCGCGATCTCACCGAAGATCTCGCCGGCCTCGATCAGGTTCAAAATCGCGTTGCGACCATCCGGCGACGAGATGCTGATCTTGACCGTGCCCGAGATCACCGCAATCAGGCTGGTGCCCGGATCACCCTTGGAAAAGATCGTCGTGCCCCGCTTCAGCGTGGTGTGCTTGGCGTAGCGGCAGAGCTGATCGAATGCTTCGGGCTCGAGATCGGCGAAATAGGGATGCTTGCGCAACACCGACAGCTTGTTGTTCGAAAACAACGGCGCGCCGGAAGTTCGTTCTATGGGCGACGCCCCGGTCATCGTGATCCAGACTGATTGTGTTGCGTTCAATCGGCCCGCCAGCACAGCGGACGCCGACAAAGCCATCGATCAATGAAAGCAGACAGAAGTATAGCCCCCCCGGGGCCCTACAGCAACAAAGGTCCGAGCCGGCGCAGTTGGGGTGGAAGGTATCCAAGGTACAATTTGGAATAAATCTGCGTCGATGCAACGCTCAATTGCGGGCTGCGGGCTGCCCTTGATCTGACATGCCCGGCCCATCCGCGACAATCTCGCCTGGCAAAATCCCGTCGGTGCGAGGGGTCAACGCGGCCGGCTCACAGCAGCTTGCCGTCTGGCCCGAAGAACGGATGCGGCCCGTCAAATTGACCGATCGGGACCTGGTGCGTGACCAACTGTCCAAAATCCGGCCCGGGAAACCACGTGTGCAGGTGAAATGCCGGCGGTTCCACCTTGAACGATGGTTCGCGGAGCTGTCCGAGGTCCAGGTCGACCGCATGGTTCGGCGCGGGGCACAATGTCACGGGAATCCCAGCGAAGGAGGTCAGCATGGCACGATGGACGTGCCCGCAGCCGATCAAACGCACCCGCGGGTGACACCTGACGATTGCTGCCAGTTCTGCGGCATTGAAAAGGTCCTGGCGGTCCATGTGCCAGATGCCGCCCTTGAACGGCGGGTGATGCAGGAAAAGCAGCGCGGGCCGGTCGACTGCTGCCGCCAGTGTCGCGTCCAGCCATTGCAGCGTCGACGGTTCGAGCATGCCATGAGGCTTCCCGGCAACGCTTGAATCAAGCAGCAGCAGATCGAGGCCATTCACCTCGATCTTCTGGTCGAGCGGGCCTGTCGCGTCAACATAGGGTGCGGCAGGAAACGCGGCGCGCATCCACTCACGCGAGTCGTGATTGCCGGGAATTCCGGCAAACGGAACGCGCAGCGGCGCGAGCAGTCGTTTGAGATAGTCGTATTCCTCGACCGACGGCGTATCGACAAGGTCGCCCGAGATGACGACGAAATCGGGCGCCGGCTCGAATCCATTGATCGCCGCCACGCAGCGTTCAAGCGCCTTCGCGGTATCGACCCGGCCATAGGCCAACGCTCCCGGCGGCTTGATGTGGAGGTCGGAAATCTGGGCGATGAGGACCGGTTTCGACGGCATCGATCAATCTCGTGGTTCGGAGGGAAGCAGACGGACAGCGTCGGGCGCAATCGAAAGCCCGACACGATCGCCGATCCTGGCTTGAATCGTGTTGGGAGCGTCGACATTGAGCGGCTTACTCGATGCATCACTCACGACGAGCCGCTGCCGGTCGCCGATGAAGCTGACGGAATCGACGATTCCCGAGAGTATCCCCTCACCCGCCTCCGTCACGCGAATGGTTTCGGGACGGATCATGACGGTCGCGTTCGCGGTCGTCGCGCCACCCTCGATCGGCAGCCGCCCGCCGGGCAGGATCAACACGCCGTTCTCGACCGGAGCCTCCACAATGTTCGCCGCTCCGATGAACTCCGCCACAAACCGGTCCTTCGGAGCGAAGTAGACCTCGCGTGGCGTGCCGATCTGGGCGATTGCGCCTTTCCGCATCACGACAATCCGGTCGCCCAATTCCATGGCTTCGGCCTGATCATGGGTGACATAGATCGTCGTGATCCCAAGCGCGCGCAACAGCCGGTTGAGCTCGCTGCGCAGCCGGTCCCGCAGCGCGGCGTCGAGCGCGGTCAAGGGCTCGTCGAGCAGCAAGATGCCGGGCCGGATCGCGACGGCGCGCGCCAGTGCGACGCGCTGACGCTGGCCGCCCGAAAGCTGGTCGATGCGGCGATTCTCCAATCCCGTGATGTTCGTCAGAGCAACCAGCTCGGCGACGCGCGCGGCACGCTCGTCCCTGGCAACACCGCGGATCTTCAGCCCGTAAGCGATATTGTCCGCCACCGTCATGTTGGGGAACAGGGCGTAGGACTGGAACACCATCCCGACATTGCGCCGCTCGATCGGGACCGAGGTCATGTCCTTGCCGTCGAACAGGACCTTGCCGCCGACATCCGGTAGCTCGAGCCCTGCGATGATGCGCAGCATCGTGGTCTTGCCGCAGCCGGACGGCCCAAGCAGGACCAGCGTCTCGCCGCGCGCAATGTCGAGGGTTGCGGGATCGAGCGCGCGCGTGCCGTCGGCAAAGGTCTTGCCGCACGCCTCGATCCGCACCGCTGCGCCATGCCCGGCCGTACTCATCGCTTGTGATCCCTGTCGGCCAGCAGCTGCATTGCGACCAGCAGCGGAATGATCATCACGAAGAAGATCAGCGTATAGGCCGAGGCCACTTCGAGCCGCATCGAGGCATAGCTGTCGGCGAGCCCGATCGGCAGTGTCTTCGTCAACGGCGTATGCAGCATCCAGGTCAGGTTGAATTCACCGAGCGACAGAGTGACCACCATTAGCGCGCCGGCGAGAATTCCCGGCAGTGCGTTCGGCACGATGACGTCGCGGAAGCGTCGCCATGGCGATGCCCCGAGCGAGGCCGCCCCCTCATCCAGCGTCTTGATGTCCACGGTCGCGAACACCGCCATCACCGACCGCACCATGAACGGCATGGTGAAGATCACGTGGCCGACCAGGATGAACAGCCAGGAACGGCGAAAGTCGCCGAAGCTGCCATACGCGAGCAGCAGTGCAAGCGCAATCGCAAGCCCGGGGATCGCCAAGGGCAGCGTAATGATCTCCTCGACGATGCGCGCAAGCCGCCCTCCCCGCGCATGCAGCGCATAGGCTGCGGGAACGCCGGCGAGCAGCGTGACGGCAAGGGTCGCGAATGCGATCACGAAGGAGAGCAGGATGGTGCCGGCATAGAGCTCCCAGACCTGCGCGACCCATTGCAGGGTCACGCCGGACTGGATGCCCCGGAAGTAGTTCACGGTGACGCCGGCGGAGATCGACAACCCCGCGGGGACGACCAGGAAGGCGGCAACGAGCAGCGTGAAGATGAACTGGCCGGTGAAGATCAAGCGATCACGCATGCATTCACCCGGCCGCCGCGACCGCGCTGCCGCTGAACGAGCGGGCGAGCGCGAGGATGAGCCAGGTGATCAGGCCAAGTCCCACCGACAGCGCGGCCGAGGTCGCGAAATTGGCGGCCAGCGTGAACTCGGTATAGATCAGCATCGGCAGCACATCGATATTCGTCGCCAGCGTAAACGCAGTCCCGAATGCCCCCATCGCGGTCGCAAATGCGATCGCGCCGGACGCAACGAAGGCCGGCGCCAGCGCGGGCAGCACGACGTCACGCTGCACCGCCCAGGGGCTGGCGCCGAGCGAACGCGCGGCTTCTTCCAGACCGACATCGAGCTTTTGCACGGCCGCCATGATGGTCAGGATCACGCGCGGAATCGAGAAGTAGAGATAGCCGAGGAACAACCCGTAGATCGAATAGGCGAACACGAACTTCTCGCCGAAGATCCGGTTCGACAGATCGCCGATCAGCCCCTGCCGCCCCGCCAGCAGAATGATCATGAAGCCGACCACCACGCCGGGAAACGCCAGCGGAAAGGTCAGCATCGCGATCAGCACGGCCCGCCCTGGAAAGCGGTGCCGCTGCAGAAACATTCCGGCTATCGTCGCCACGATCAGCGTGACGACCGTCGTTGCCGCGGCCAGCAACACGGTATTGATCAGCGTCGCGCGATAACGAGCTTCGGTCAGGATGGCGAGATATCCGGCGAGCCCGTGCGGTCCTTCGGCACCCGCAACCACCAGCCGTGCCATCGGCAGCAGGAAGAATGCCGTGGTCACGACCGCGAGCGGCAGCAGGCAGAGCCAAACGAAGGATTTTTGCGACATTGGAAGAATGGTGCCCCGGCGAAGGGCACCATATTGCCTCAGCGAACCTCGGCGAGATAGCGGTCGACGAAGGCTTTTTGCACGTTTTCCATCTCGCCCCAGTCGACGCTCTTGGCGCGGGCATAGTCGCTGTCGGGGAGGAATTTCCCCTTCACGGAAGCCGGCAGCTCTATCGGGCGGGCCGGACGCAGATAGGCATTGGTCCAGATCGCCTGCCCCTTATCGGACAAGAGATAGTCCATCACCTTCTTGGCCTTCTCCTTGTCGGGCGCGTTCTTTACGAGACCAACGACATAGGGAAACACCACCGATCCCTCGCAGGGAATCACAAACTCGAAATTGCCCTTCTCCGAATATTTCGCGCGATAGGCATTGAAGTCGTAGTCGAACAGGATCGGCATCTCACCGGAGACGACGCGGGCATACGACGTCTGCTTGGGTACGATCGGATCGTTCTTGCGCAGCTCCTTGAAGAAGCCGATCGCCGGATCGAAGTTGCCTGGCGAGCCGCCGAGCGCCAGATTGACGGCGACCGCGCCGACATAGCCGACCGCCGCCGACGACGGATCGAGATAGCCGACCATCCCCTTGTAGTCGGGCTTCAGGAGATCCTTCCAGCAGGCCGGCACCGGCTTGCCGCCAAGCGCATCCTTGTTCACGAACAGGCCGAGCGTGCCGGAGTGGATCGTGGTCCAGTAGCCGTCGGGGTCCTTGAGGCCGGCCGGGACCTGATCCCAATGCGCCGGCTTGTAGGGCTCGAGCGCATCCTGGGCCTTGGCCTTCATGCCGAAGGTCACGCCGAAATAGCCGATATCGCCGACCGGATTGCTCTTCTCGGCCAGGATCTGGGCCAGTGCCTGACCCGAATTCTTGTTGTCGTGCGGGATATCGTAGTTGAGGTCCGCCTTGATCGCCTTCAGCATCGAGGCCCAATCCGCCCATTCCGGCGGACAATTGTAGCAGATCACGTCGGCCGCCCTGGCGGATTGCCACGGCGCGATCAGCGTCAGCGCCAGCAACGCAAGGACAAGGCGGACGGTCTTCATGTGAGGCTCCGGTCTGGGAGAGAATGCAAAGAGGATTTCAACATCAACCGGCGACCAAGTATAGGCCGCGTATGAATGTTTTGCGACGCGCTTGCTGCCGTGCAGCAAATGCAACGGCCCCGATGCCGACCATCGGGTGCTCGCGGCAACCACTGGTTTCGCGCTAGGCTGACGGCCGAAAGAGGAAGCCCATGTACCAGCCGCCCGGCGTCAACACATCGCCTGATCTGCCCGTTCCCGGCCTGATGAAGGCCTGGGTCCTTGGTGACCCCGGCCAGCTCCTGCTTCGCGAAAAGCCAACGCCGGTCCCCTCGCGTGCCGAGGTGCTGGTGCGCATCGACGCGGTTGCGATCTGCGCCACCGATCTCGAAATTATCCATGCCGGGTCGCCGGCAAGCATCCAGGGCGGCCTGCCCTTCAACAAGAGCTTTACGCCAGGCCACGAATACATGGGCACGGTCGCCGCACTCGGATCGGACGTTGACGAATTCAGGATCGGTGAGCGAGTCAGCGTCGAGATCCATGCCGGCTGCGGTCAATGCAAACGCTGCCGCCAGGGCATGTACACGTCCTGTCTCAACTATGGAAAGCCGGAGAAGGGCCACCGCGCCAATGGTTTTACGACCGACGGCGGATTCGCGGAGTACGCGGTCAACCACATCAATACGCTGGCGCGCGTACCGGATAGCATGAGCGACGCGGAGGCGACGCTCGTGGTGACCGCGGGCACGTCGATGTACGGCTTGACGGAATTGGGGGGATTGGTGGCCGGCGAGAGCGTCGTGGTGATCGGCCCGGGGCCGATCGGACTTCTCGCAGTTGCTGTGGCCAAGGCGCTTGGCGCAAGTCCGGTGATTCTGACCGGCACGCGCAACAAGCGGCTGGCGATCGGCCAGGAACTGGGGGCCGACCGCGTCATCAACATCAACGACGAAGACGCCGTTGAGGTCGTGAAGCAACTAACAGGGGGAATCGGCGCGGACTATGTCGTCGAATGTGCCGGCACCGAAGCGACACTCAACCAGGCCATTCACATGACCAATCGTGGCGGCAAGATTTGTCTGGCCGCCTTCCCGCACGAGGCCGCGACGCTGGACATCGCGCATCTCGTGCGAAACAACATCTACGCTTACGGGATCCGCGGCGAGGGCCGCAGCGCCACTCGCCGCGCCATGGAATTGATGGCGGCGAAGCGGTTCGACGCGACGAGGATCCACACGCATACGTTTCCGCTGGAAGACCTGCCGACGGCGCTCAGATATGCACGGGATCGCGTGGATGACGCGATCAAGGTCGTCGTCACCACTCGCAAGGCCGACGCGATCGCGCGCGCTGCGGAGTAAGGTCCGTTCGCGCCGGCGGGAGACCGGACAGCCCGCTCATACCGAACAATAGCGTTCCTTGATCTCGTCGTCGGCCAGCAGGGCCTGCGCCGACGCCTGGTGCACCACCGCCCCCTGATCAAGGACGTAGGCACGATCGGCGATGCCAAGCGCGAGCTCGACGTTCTGCTCAACCAGCAGCACCGTCGTTCCCTGCGCCTTCATGTTGCGGAAGAGCTCGAACATCTCGTCGACCAGGACCGGCATGATGCCCTCCGAAGGCTCATCCAGCATGATCAGGTCGGGCTTTGCGATCATCGCCCGCGCGATCGCCAGCATCTGCTGCTCGCCGCCGGACATTGTGACCGCCTCCTGGTCCATGCGCTCGGCCAGCCGTGGGAATATCACCGCGATCTCGTCGATCAGCTCGGCCTCCCGCTTCTTCGCCGGCGACGCCACCAGGCCGAGCCGCAAATTTTCCCGGACCGACAATCCCTGCACAATCCGCCGCTCTTCGGGAACATAGGCAAGTCCCAGCGCGAAGCGCACATGCGCCGGCCGGCTTAGCAGCTCCTTGCCCTTGAAGGTGACCGAGCCGCGCGTTCGTCCCATCAACCCCATGATCGATTTCAGCGTCGTCGTCTTGCCGGCTCCATTGCGACCGATCAGGCAGACGATCTCGCCCTTGGTCACTTCGAGAGTTATGTCCTGCAGCGCGTGACTTGCGCCGTACCAGGCATTGAGCTTGCTGATCTGCAGCATTCGTCAATGCTCCCGCTGGCCGAGATAGACCCGCTTCACCGCCTCGTTCTGCCGGACCTCCTGCGGCGTTCCTTCGGCGAGAAGTTCTCCGTGATGCAGCACGAGGATGCGATCGCTGATCCCGAGCACCAGCTTCATCTTGTGCTCGACGAGGATGACCGTACGCTCCTTTGCGAGCTTCACGATCAGATCCATCATGGTCCGGGTTTCCTCCGGGCTCATGCCGGCCGTCGGCTCGTCCAGCAACAGCAACCGGGGTTGGCTGGCAAGTGCCATGCCGATTTCCAGCGCCCGCTGCTCGCCATGGGCCAGCGTCTTGGCGGCACGTTCGCGAGATTCCCACAATCCGACCAGGGCAAGCAGCTCGTCCGCCCGCTCGACCAGCTCGGTCAGGCGCGCGCGGGGACGCCAGATATCGTATCTCGACACCAGCGCCTGCAGACCGACGCGGATGTTTTCACGCGTCGTGAGCTGCGGAAACACGCTGGTGATCTGAAAGGACTTTGCGATCCCCATATGCGCAAAGCGGTGCTGCGGCAGGCCGGTGACATCCTTCCCCTCGAATTCAACGCTGCCTTTGGTGGGCGCGAACGCGCCGCACAGCAAATTGAAATAGGTGCTCTTACCGGCCCCGTTCGGACCAATAATGGAGGTGACCGCGCCTCGGGAAAACTCCGCCGAGATATTGTTCAGCGCGACAAACTTCCCGAACGTCTTGCCGACGCCCCTGGTGCGCAGAATGATTTCCTTGGTTTGGCCTTCCGCGGCGCTCATCGCCTGCCTCGCGCGATCAGCGTGCCCCAGATGCCGGCGGGGAAGAACAGCACGCAGGCAATGAAAATGGCGCCAACGATCAGTTGCCAGTGAACCGTCCACACGGAGACCACATTCTCCAGGACCAGGAAGACGGCGGCGCCGATCATCGGTCCGAAGAACGTTCCCATACCGCCCAGCAATGCGATCATCACGACCAGGCCCGATGTCTCGTAGTGCAGGATCTCGATCGGAACGATCGACAGATGCAGCGCCTGCAAGGCTCCCGCGAGACCGCAGAAGCCGCCAGACAAGACGAAGGTCAGCAATCGGGTCTTGGTGACGTCATAGCCTGACGCGCGGGCGCGCATCTCATTCTCCCGCACGGCCTCAATGACGGCGCCAAATGGCGAGGCAAGAATGCGCGACATCACGAAAAAAGCGGCAATCACGAAAGCCGCGATGACATAGTAACGGATCATCGGATTGATGAAGTCGAGCCGCAAGCCGAACAGATCGATGGTGCGGACGTTGATGCCACGGAGGCCGTTTTCGCCACCGGTCAGGTCAACCGCCTGATAGAACAGATAGTAGACACATTGCGACAGCGCCATCGTCACCATCGCGAAGTAGATGCCGCGGGTCCTGATCGCGAGCACGCCAATCAATGATGCCATCAACAGGCCGCCGGCGATCCCGGCCGCGATGGCCGCATACCATGGCCAGCCAAAATGCACGATGGCGATGCCACAAAGGTAGGCACCGGTTCCGAACAGCGCCGCGTGACCAAACGACAGCAGACCGAGATAACCAAACACGAGGTTGAAGCCGACGGCGTACAATCCATAGATCAGGATGTTCACCGCGAGGGCGGTGAACGGCATCACCAACGGGAAAATCAGGATCACCGCGGCCACGATGCTGGCGCGATGCCGCGTTGCGAATTCGTACCAACTGCCCGTCGTGGCACGAGACTGTTTGACGGATTCGGTGGCTCCGATCATCCCTGGCTCTCAGCTCATCAGTCCGGCGCGGCCGAAGAAGCCCTGGGGACGGACGATCAGGACGATCGCCATCAGGGCGAAGATCGAAACCTTGGCCATCTCGGGCGCAAACAGCGACGTCATGCTGACCACCACACCAACGAGAAGGCCCGCCAGTACGGCGCCACCGATCGAACCCATGCCTCCTACGACGGTCACCACGAAAGCCTCGGCGAGAATCGTGCCGCCCATCTCGGGAATGACGCCTTGAAGCGGGGCAGCCAACAGCCCGGCAAAGCCAGCAATCGCGGTGCCTATCCCGAACACGATCAACCAGACCCTGGAAACGTCGACCCCGAGGACACGGACGATCTGCGGATCGCGGGCACCGGCGCGGATAATGAGTCCGAAGCTGGTTTTTTCCAGGAACAGCCAGAGCGCTAATAGGACGACGGCCGTCGCGCCGATCACGAACAGGCGGTAGAGCGGAAAATATCCGACACCGATGTTGACGGCCCCCTGCAGCAGCTCGGGCGTATCGAAGGGATAGCCAGTCTTGCCGAAGGCAATGCGCACGCACTCGACCATGACATAACTCAGCCCGAACGTCAGCAGCAGCGGGTAATCGATGCCGCGGCCGTAAAGCGGCCGAATCAGCACGCGCTCGACGGCAAGGCCGAACAGCCCGATCAGAAGCGGTACCGCCAGCAAACAGAGCCAGAAATTGCCGCCGATCGAAATCAGGTACAGCCCGACATAGGCGCCGACCATGTAGAACGCGCCATGGGCGAAGTTGACGACGGTCAACATCCCGAAGATCAGCGAGAGGCCGATCGCAAACAGCACGTAGATCGCGCCGAGCGCCAGCCCGGCGAATAGTTGCAGTGCAATCAGATCAAAGCTCAGGCCCGCCATTTGTCCCCCTCAGCACGACGCGCGCCGCTCCGCGGTGCGCGCCGGCGCATGGCTCAGCTCTTGTGGCCAAGCGTGTCGCAGGTACGCAGGTTCTTCTCGTTGGGCTCTTCGGTCGATAGAACCTCGAACACATCTGACTCGTTCTTCATGTCCTTGGACTTCGACTTGATCACGAGCACCGATTGCACCGATTGGTGATCGCATTTGCGATAGTATTGCGGCCCCTTGTAGTAGTCGTACTTCAGAGCCTCCAATGCCGCGACGACCTTGTCGGTCTCCACGCTGCCCGCGCCCCTGACCGCCTCGAGCACCGTCCGAACACCGCCATAGCCGAGCGCACCGTAGTCGGTAGGCAACTTGCCGTCATACATCTTGCGGAACGCGTCGTTGAACGCCTTGGTCGAGGCGAACTTGTCCTCGATGCCCCAGAAGAACGAGCAACCCCCGACGACGCCTTCGAATGCCTGGGGGCCCGCCGCAACGCGACTGGCATGCGACAGCAGCGGCGCGATGATCTGAATCGATTTCTTGATGCCGAAGTCGGTTGCCTGCTTCAGCGCGATCTGCTGATCGCGGCCGAAATTGCTGATGCAGAGAATATCGGGCTTCAGCGCCTGGAGACGCGGCAGCAGGGTCGAGAAATCAGTCGTTCCAAGCGGATGACGGATGTCACCGAGATTCTCGATGTTGAACTGCTTGCCGATCTCGAGAAAGCCGCGAACCATCTCGTGACCGTAAGCATAGTCCGCCGTGAGAAACGCCACCTTCTTGCCGAATTTGGTGAAGGCGTAGCGACCGACCGCCCCTGACGTCATGTGCGGGTTCAGCGCTTCGTGGAACGTGTATTTGCTGAAATCTGCCGCCTCGTTGATGGCGTCGGACTGGCTAATCGAATTGAAGATGACCCCACGTTCCTTGGTGACGTTGTTGATCGCGAGCTGAACCGCCGCGGACAGACTGCCGACAACGAAATTCACCTTCTCCTTCTCGACCAATTCCAGGGTCCGCGTCGCCGCCTCACCGGGATTCAGCTTGTCGTCACGCACGACGAGCTCGGCCTTGCGGCCGTTGAGACCGCCGGCATCATTGAACTGGGCGACAGCAAGCTGACCCGCCCGCACCTGGTCCTGGGCCTCGGCGCCGTATGGACCGGTTAAAGGAACCGGGAAGCCGATCTTGATCGGCGCTTCCTGGGCCTGAAGCAGATTGATGCGAAAAGGCGAGACGGCGAGAACGGCGCCGGCGCTTGCCGTCGTCAGCAGACGACGCCGTGATATCGATCCAGCTTTGGTGACCTTCTTCGTCATGACTATTCCTCCCCAAGAACTGTCTGCGTTTGCTTATCGTATTATCGTTGCCCGGAACGTCTCCACTCAGATCCGTCCCAAGGCGGTCAGGATAACCTGAGGTGTGAGCGGAATCTCGGTAATTATTGCGCCAAACGGCCGGAGCGCGTCATTGACCGCGTTGGCAACCGCAGCTGCCGCGCCGGCCGTGCCCGCCTCCCCTGCCCCTTTGGCTCCCAGCTCCGATTCCTGCGTCGGAGACACCACGTGGCCGACCTCGATATCGGGCATCTCGCCGGACATCGGGACCAGATAGTCCGCCATATTGGCATTGGTCAGCTGACCGCGTTCGTCGTAGATGCACTTCTCGAACAGCGCCGCGCCGAGCCCCTGCACGACCCCGCCCCGGATCTGCTCGTCGACCAGTTGCGGGTTGATGATGGTGCCGCAGTCTTCGACAACCCAATGCTTCAGCAGCTTAACGAACCCGGTCTCGGTATCGACCTCGAGCCATGAGGCCTGAACGCCGTTGGTGAACGCAAAGGGATATTGGCGCGGAACGAAATGCCGGGTCGCCATCAATTCGGGCTGGATACCGGGCGGCAGGGTGTCCGGTCGAAAATAGACGATCCGCGCAAGCTCGTTCAGTTCGATGCGCGGCGCGCCGTCGGCGGCGTTGACGATACCGTTGTCGACGATATCGAGCTCGGCCGGCGTCGATTGCAGGATGGCCGCGGCAACGTTCAGGATATTCTGTCGCAGGGCCTTGGCTGCCTGCAATGCAGCTTCGCCGCCGATGCCAGCACCGCGCGAGGCCCAGGTGCCACCGCCATAGGGCGTGTGGTCGGTGTCGCCCAGGATGACGCGAACGCGTTCCATCGAAACGCCAAGCACGCTGCCGACGATCTGGGCCGTCAGCGATTCCGACCCTTGCCCCTGTTCCGTGATGCTGGTCTGGCAGATCACCGCCCCTTGCGCGTCGAGCCGGACCGCAACGC
Organism: Bradyrhizobium sp. UFLA01-814; assembly: GCF_046718885.1. Taxonomy (NCBI): domain Bacteria; kingdom Pseudomonadati; phylum Pseudomonadota; class Alphaproteobacteria; order Hyphomicrobiales; family Nitrobacteraceae; genus Bradyrhizobium; species Bradyrhizobium sp. UFLA01-814. Next base: position 23,816 of record NZ_JAQOSR010000020.1, read on the forward strand.
CATCCTGCGATGAAATTTTCGCGCCGCCCACGCCGTAAAAGGCAGCGCTGGGATTGGTCACCTCGATGAAGCTCGCGATTCCGATGCCTCGATGGACGTTTCTGGCACGCAGGGCCGCTTGCTCAGCGCGCAACGCGTCGTAATCCATCATCTGAACCAGCTTGGTCAACGAGGCGTGATGCGACAGCTGCTCGAACTTCATGCCCGAGGGTGATGCACACGGATAGGCATCGTCGGCGATCAGATTGCGCCGCCGGATTTCGACGGGGTCCATGCCGATCTTCGCTGCCGCCAGATCGACCAGGCCTTCGGTGACCGAACAGGCGATCGGGTGTCCAACCGCCCGGTACTGGCACATCACGTTCTTGTTCTGGAAGACGACCCGCGCCCGCGCCCGATAGTTCGCCGTGGCATAGGGCCCACCGACCAGATTGACCACCTGATTTGCCTCGATGGCGCTGGTGCGCGGATACATCGAATACGGGCCGATCCCCGTCAGGTCGTCGATCTCGAAGGCTGTGATGGTGCCGTCCGGCCTGACGCCGATCCGCCCCCTGCACCGATGATCGCGGGCGTGGATGTCCGTGTTGAAGCTCTCGACACGGTCCGCCACGAACTTGACCGGCCGGCGCAACAGCTTGGACAGCGCGTAGGTCGCCATTTCGTCGGCGTAGATATGGACCTTGATGCCGAACGAGCCGCCGACATCCTTGCAGACCACCCGGACCTGCGCTTCCCTTAACCCAAGATGCAGCGCTGCGATGTTCTGCACCATGTGGGGCGCCTGCGTGCCCTGATAGATCGTGAGCCGTGCCTCGGCCGCATTCCAATCGGCAACGACGGCCCGCGACTCAAGTGTCACGCCGGTGTGGCGCCCGAATACGAAGTCGGCCTCGACGAGTTCGGACCCCGACAATGCATGATCGACGTCGCCGGCGTCGAGCGTCCGCTCAAAGGCAAGATTGTCGCCAAGCGCAGCATGAATGACGGGAGCTGCCGAATCGAGCGCCGCACGCATGTCCGTGACCGCCTCGAGTTCCTCGTAGTCGACTGAGATGTGCTCCATGGCATCTTCTGCTGCAGCACGGCTGGCAGCCACAATCGCCGCAACGGCCTCGCCCTGCCAGCACACGCGGTCGACCGCGATCGCGTGCTGCGGCGCGGACTTCAGTCCCTTCAGGTGCGAGAGCACCCCGACCCACGGCGTGATGACCGCTTCGAGTTCACGACCCGTGACGATGGAAACGACACCGGGCATGCGCCTTGCCGCGTCGGCGTCGATCGCTGCGATTTTGGCGTGGGCATGTGGCGACCGTAGAAAAACCACATGCGCCATCCGCGGCAATTCGAGATCACTGACATATTGGCCCCGCCCCTGCAGCAACCTGTCGAGGTTCGGCCGCGGTACCGTCTTGCCGATGTAGGAATTCGGGCGATCAAGCACCGAAAGCGTGTCTGCTGGCGCCCGCGTCGCTGTCATGCGCCCCGCTCCGCGCGCGTCATGGCTGTCGCCTCAACCGCATCCACGATGGCCTGATAGCCTGTGCAGCGGCAATAGTTGCCGGAAAGATGCTCGCGGATTGTTCGACGATCAGGCACGGACACGTGCTTCAGCAGGTCCTGCGCCGTGATCAGCATCCCAGGCGTGCAATAGCCACACTGCAATGCATTGCGCTCGCGAAATGCCGCCTGAAGATCGGCTATTTCACCGCTGTCAGACAGCCCCTCGATTGTCTCAACTGACGCGCCCTGCGCCTGGACCGTCAGCACCAGACAGGAGCGAACGATCTCGCCATCGATCCGGACCGTGCAGGCGCCGCAAACGCCGTGCTCGCACCCAATATGGGTTCCGGTCAGCTTGAGATTTTCCCGGAGGAAATCAGCAAGATTGAGCCGCGGCAAGACGAAGGCGTCGATGGGTTCGCTGTTGACCAGAAGCGAGACCGCTACCGGAGCGTTCACTTGCCGACTCCCGTTTCCAGTTCTGGCCGTGCGAGCAATGCTGCCACGCAGCGCCGGAGCAAGACCGTCGCGAGGTGTCGACGCATGGCCGCGGTCGCCTGCTGATCCTCCTGTGGATCGAGCTCATCGGTCAGTGCGGTCGTCGCCTCTGCGAGCAAGGCCGGCGTTACGGTGGCATCGATCAGTTTGCCGGCGGCCGCTGCGAGCAATGGCCGGTCGCCAACAGCGAAGAAGCCGAGCCGAAGAGCTGAGAACCTGCCGGCTGCAACAACAGCACGGGCGGCGAGACCAACGACAGCGTAGTCGCCATGCCGCCGGGCATATTCCTGAAAGAAAAATGTCGAGGCTTGGCCTGCGACCGGCACCTCGACCGCGACAAGCAACTCGTCCGGCAACAGCGCCGTTTCGTAAATTCCCCTGAAAAACTCCGTCGCAGTAATCCGGCGCTCGCCGGCCGAGCCCCGAACAACGATCGTGGCGTCAAGCGCCACAACACAGGCCGGCAGCTCCGACGCAGGATCGGCGTGAGCGAGGCTACCGCCGATCGTTCCGCGATTGCGAATTGCGGGATGGGCAACGTGGGCAACGGCATCGCGCAACAGCCGCGCGTGCAGTGCAACCTCCGGCGATCTGAGCAGATCGACGTGCCGGGTCAGCGCGCCAATGACCAGCAGGTCTCCCCTCACCGTGATGCCGCGCAACTCGGCGAGGCCGCCGATATCGACCAGAATGTCCGGAGACAGGAGCCGCAGGTTCATCGCCGGCATCAGGCTCTGACCACCCGACAGAACCTTCGCCTTGTCGCCGTGCATGGCGAGCAACTCCAGCGCGTTCACGACGCTGGTCGCGCGGGCGTAGGCGAAAGCCGCAGCTTTCATGTGGGCGTGGCCTCCCGGGCCCAATTTTGGTTTGCCCGATTAGAGGGCCGCCCTCTTCAAAGGTCAAGCTTGTTTATCGAGTGATTATTTGTGCGGCGGGGCTTGTCTTCGCCTCGTGAAGGCCGCAGGTTCCTTGCCAACTAAAGTTCAAATCGCGGGGAGGCGGATCATGAAGCTCGGTTTTTTTACGATGCCGATCCATCCTCTCGAGAAGGATTGGCGGCAATCGCTCCGGGAGGATCGCGAGGCTTTTTTGCTCGCGGATGAGCTCGGGTTCACCGAGGCGTATGTCGGCGAGCACGTCACCGACAAGGCCGAGAACATCACCTCCAGCATCGCCTTCATTGCCTGGCTCGCAGCCGCAACCAAGCACATCAAGCTTGGAACCGGCACCATCAACATGCCAAACACCCATCCGGCAGCCATCGCAGCGTCTGTCGCCATGCTCGATCACATGCTTGATGGCCGTTTCATCCTCGGAATCAGCCCGGGTGGATTGCTGTCCGACGCGGAGGTTTTCGGCAATCTCGATGCCGACCGCAATGCCATGTTCCTCGAAGCCATCAATCAGGTTCTTGATATCTGGGCTGGCAAGCCCCCCTATGATTTGCAGGGCAAATATTGGAATGTCTCGGTCAAACGGACCCTGATCGAGGACATCGGCCAGGGAATCGTCGCTCGCCCTTTGCAGGCTCCTCACCCGCCAATCGTGGTGACCGCGGTGGCACCATTCTCAAAGGGCGTCACGGAGGCGGCGGCGCGCGGCTGGGATCCGATCTCGGCAAACTTCCTGATGCCGGCCTGGGTGAAGAGCCACTGGCCGAAATATGTCGAGGGTTGTGCGCGCGTGAACCGGGCAGCCGAGCCTGCCAATTGGCGCGTCGCCAAGAGCGTGTTCGTGGCAAAGGATGCAGCAACCGCGAAGGCCTATGCCACGTCGCCCGACAGTCCGTACGTGTACTATTATCACCAGTTGTTCACGAAGCTGAAGCGCAGTGGCCGGCTCGAGTTGTTCAAGACGCGACGGGATCAACCTGACGCTGAGGTCACACTGGAATCGATCTGCGACAAATTGATCATCTACGGCACGCCCGAAAGCGTGGCTGACCAGTTGCTGGCGTTCCAGGAAGAGATTGGCACCTTCGGAACCCTGCTTTATGCCGGCAAGGACTGGAAAGATCGGGAGCTTGGCCGTCAATCGATGATCCTGATGGCCGAGAACGTCCTGCCGCGGATCAATGCCACCGCTGCCGGATCATTGACGTGAAGGAGGTTCGACATGGCCTTTACTGATCGCATTCCGTACCAGGCGCAGGTCGACCGACCGAAACTGACACTACCTGACGGCAAGAAGCTTGCCGTGTGGGTTATCCTCAATGTCGAGGAATGGCGCATCGACAATGCAATGCCACGCACCGTGCTGAGCCCACCGATGGGCCAGCCCCTGCTGCCCGACGTGCCGAACTGGTCGTGGCATGAATACGGCATGCGCGCCGGCTTCTGGCGGCAGTTCAAAGCTCTGACCGATCGAAAGATACCGGTGACGCTGGCTGCGAACGCCAACGTCTGCAACAGCTATCCGCGTGTGGCGTCGGCGGCGCGCGAGGCGGGCTTCGAATTCATGGGACACGGGTTTGTTCAGGGCCCGATGCACAGGGTCGAGAACCAGGCGGATGCAATCAAGCGCGCGGTCGACACGATTGCTGGATTTACCGGCAAGCCGCCGCGATCATGGGAAAGCCCGGGCCTGACCGAAACCGAAGACACGCTTGATCTCCTGCGCCTCAACGGGATCGAATATGTGGCCGATTGGGTGATCGACGATCTCCCCCAGGACATCGCCACGCCGCACGGCACCTTGACGACGATTCCCTATTCGGTCGAGACCAACGACATCGTCATTCACGCGCTGCAACACCTTCCGTCGGAACAGTTCCTGACGCGCTGCACTGACCAATTCGATCGGCTGTACCTTGAGGGCGCAGAGAATGCGCGTATCATGGCCATCTCGGTGCATCCCTACATCACGGGCGTGCCGCACCGTATCAAGTACCTGGAGGCCCTGCTCGATTACGTCAACGGCCATGACGGCGTCGCCCTCATGACGGCAAGCGAGATCGGAGATTGGTATCGGGGTCAGATGGCGACAATGTAGCGCGGGTCAGCCGACGACCTTGATCGGCGCCCGTCGACGATCGGTCGCACTCTCGGCCATCCTCTCAAATCCCGCGAGGAAGATATCCAGCGCGTCACTGATCATCTGCGCCTTGTCCTCGAGGACAGGCGCTTCGTAGATGTACTTGCGTACGCCATAATAGAAAATGCCGCCGTGAAACACCCAGGCCAGCTCGAGTTCTGCGGCGCTGGGCCTGCCTTGCGTCGCGAGGCCGGCGTCGTGGCGGCATTCCCGGAGAATACGCGTCAGGATCTTGTCCTTGACCATGCCAACATACCAGCGATTGATATCGAGGCCCTTCAGGCCGGAGTAGAGATAGATCCGGAGCCATCTTCGGTTGAAGATCGCGTCGGTATAGATTTCGTAAAATTCCTGGAGCCGCACGCGGAGCGGACGTGACCGATCCGAGAGCACCTTCTCCCAGCCTATTTCAAGCGGTTCGAGATATACCTTGCGGTAGACCTCCTTGATGAGATCGTCCTTGCTCGGAAAGTAACGGTAAAGCAGCGGCTGCGTCACGCCGAGCTTGCGAGCAAGGGCGCGCGTGCCGCCGCCAAATCCCTCCTCCGCAAATAGCTCGGTTGCCTTGGTAACGAATTCACTGCGACGATCGACAGCTGATAGTCGCCTCTGCTTGGCACGAACACGCTTGACGGGCGTCTTTCGATTCATGATGTCTTGCCACCACCGTCAGCCAAAAACCGGCCAAAACCTCCGCGAGCGAACAACAGCGGACTGTTCCGGTTATAGGCGTAGGCTTCCACCGCGCCCAGGAAAATGACGTGATCCCCGCCATAGTAGCGGTTGGCGGCACGGCATTGGAAATTCGCGACCACATCGGCAAGCACGGGAGCATTCCCGAGACCCGGCGTCCAGCTCACACCCGCGAACTTGTCCCCCGACGATCTGGCGAACTGCATCGCCAGCGCCTGTTGCGACGCGTCTAGAACGTTGACTGTAAAATGGCTGGCATTCTGGAAGATCGGAAGTCCCTGCGAAAACATACCCAGGCTCCACAACACCAGTGGCGGGTTGAGCGACACCGATGCAAAGGAATTACAAGTAATTCCATACGGCCGTCCTTCAGCCGACATCGCAGTGACTATCGTCACACCTGTTGCGAACGTACCGAGCGCATCGCGGAAATCACGGGGATCGATCGCCGAACTATCGCTTGCGAGCTCACCGGCGGGATCCAGCGGATGTTTGGGTGAGTCGGACATCCGGCTGACCTCAAAGCGTCAGGTTTTCAGACGGCAGCCCCAGAGCCACCCGCCCGTAATTGGTGCCCGCCGCGTCGAAATTGAACGCGAGATGCGCATTCACCGCATGTGCGTCGCGAAATTGGCGCTGCAACGCTCCCGAGGTGAACAGGCTGCGTGCGCCGCCCGCCGCAAATAGAAGAGACACCGCCTCGGTGCACAAATTGACCGCGAACGCACCGTCGCGCCGAAGCTTCGTCTTCGCTGCAATGCCCGGGATATCGCCACGCCGGACCTCCGCAAGTGCCTCAACGCAGTTCGTGCGCATGATCAGCCGCGCGGCATCTATCTTCGCTGACGCCTCGGCAATCTTGATCTGTGTGCTTTGCAGGTCCCCGATCTTGGCCCGGTTATATGTCGAAGCGCGGTGTCGCGCGATCTCGACATAGTCATCAAGGCAAGCCTGCGCATTTCCCAATCCAACCCCGGACAACACATAGGGAAACAACGAAAAGACCGGAAGCATGTAGAGCGCATTCGGATTGACGATACTGCCCGGCGTCGCACCTCCCGCAAGATCGCTGACGGCAACGGTCATATGCTCGGGAACGAATGCGTCGGTGACCCGCACGTCGTTCGATCCCGTTCCGCGCAAGCCAGCCGCATTCCAGGTGTCGTCGATGCTGTAGTCCCGCCTGTTCAACAGGAATAGCCGATACTCGACACCATCGGCCTCATCATCCGAGGCGACCACGCTCGCGAGCATGTTCCATCCGCAGGATTCCACCCCGGACGAAAACGGCCAATGACCACTCAGAACGTATCCGCCACCTGCCTTCCTCGCACGACCTGCCGGGAAGACGAAGGAAGACGCGATCAGCGCATCCGGATCCTCTCCCCACACCGCGTTCTGCGCTTCGGGCGCGAACATGGCCAGCATCCAGTGGTGACTTGCAAGGTTGGCAAAATTCCAGGAGACCGAGGCGTCTCCCTGCCCGAGGGCATCGGCGCAGTCGACCAGGGCAACATAGTCGAGCTCGCTGCCTCCAACCCGCTTGGGCTGCAGGATCCGGAAAAGGCCGCTGTCAAGCAAATCCCGCTCGGTCTCCGGCGGCAATCTGCGCAGATCTTCGGTCCGCGATGCCCGTTCGCGCAATGCCGGAACAAGCGCCCTGGCTCGCGCGACCATGACCGAATAACGATCCATATCCGGGCCTGGCTGTACCTTCGTGTCGAGCCCGCGGCCAACCTCAACCATGGTCTCTTCCTTCGTTCGATCTCCAAGACATTTGCGCGTGCGATCGAACCGTCAACTCAGTTTATCGATCGATCACCAGAGATCAAGACGCGCAAGCCTGCATTTCGCGAATTCAGCGCTCCGGATCCACGACTGCCGCCGGGTGCCCATTTGAGGAAACGCTTCCGGCGATGCTTCGTTCGCACTGCACAGGCCATTCTAGCATCCCCGCGCCCAAGATTCGATCCCGGCTACGACCGCGGCTTGCCAAGGGGGTTACCCATGGCCAGAAACGCAAAAACCCCGATGGCCGAAGCCACCGGGCGGCTCCACGTCATCGATTGTTCGCAACAAGTCGAACCACGTCGCAGGATCTAGACGAGCTCCCTCCGCCAATACAACGTGTGCTGCCATGCCCAGGGCGAGACAGGCTCGAAGAGCCGATATCCCTGTCGGATAAAATCATTGGCCGAGAAGATGTACTCGCTCGGAGCCGTGTCGCAATCCGGATCAGGATCAGGCAACACCGCACGAAATGCGATCGTGGGAAAGTCCGTCTGCTCGCGTTTGGGATGCGGGCGCGGAATGAACTGGATGTTCTCGGCGCTCATGCAAGCTTCCACAACGCGACGGCAACCAGACCCGCGAGCGCGAGCGATATCAGATAGGCGGTCATGCAAACCTCAGCGCGCGATGCGGCCATGGAATGAATATGCGGCAGATCGCGCAGCGGGCGGCGATCTTTGGGGCGCGAACCTTATTCCTGACGAGTGGGCCGCGGGCGGCGCCGGCTTGCGCCGCGCCGCAGGACCGGCGCGTTCGCGCGCGCCGGTCAATTCGTGATCGCTTCAACGGGTTCGGACGGCAGCGCGCTTGCGACGCTCAGGCGACGGGCTGGGAGGATGTGGCGTCGTGACGGGCGGTCGCCGCCCGATTGGTGAAAAGCCCGCCGCGGATTGCTCCGCGCGGGCTCAACAATTTCTGATTTTCGGATAAAGCTCCTGAGTTGCCCGACGTGTCAAACCCTTTTTTCGGGCTGAATGCGATCGCTAAAATGCGATGCGTCGGCTTCGACGGTGAGAAACCGCCTTGAGCGAAAGTTTGGGCATTGATCCGGAATCGCAACGCAGGCCGACGCCAAGCGCCTATGCTTGCTGCGATGATGTCAGTGTGCCGTTGAGTTGCCCGACGCGTCAAGCGGACAGCTCACAATATTTGGATCGACATCAATACAGTTTCTGGCTTGCGTCGGTCGAACTGACCCGCGCCGCATTTGATTGCAAGGAGGAAGCGTCGATGTATTTCGTTGCTGCCGTGCTCGCGGTCCTGTCCGGCCTGTTCTACGCCGCGGGCCACCATCAGATCGGCTCTCTCGGTGCCACCATGTGCCAGTATGGCGGCATCTTCTGCGACAGCCCGGTGCTGGTTCTCGTCGGTGCGGGATTTGCAGCAGCGTGGGGCATGCTGGTCAGCGTTCGCTGATCATCCCGCGATATTTCCGACGACGATTTTGTGCCGCTGATTTGCCCGACGAGTCAAATTCCTCCGCCCTGCGTGGGGGATGTGATCCCACGGACGCCCGCATCTATCGCGGCGTGCCCGGATTTGCCGGATGAGCGGGCTTTGGGCCGGGTGGATCAGGCTCGATCGGTGCCTTGGGCTCGGTCGGTATGACCTTTGCGCCGGCAGCGCGCGCCGCCTCGCCGGTCGTTGAGTAGTTGGCCGAAGCGGCCGGCTGCACGTTCGGCTTGTTCCACGGACCGTGATCCACGATCAGCATGCCGAGCACGCCGAGGATCGCAACCACGGCCGCGACCAACAGCGGCGTGCCACCATGCCGATTTCGATGCTTGACCGAACCGCCATCCGCAATGCCATGCGCCTGCATTGTCATCATCGTCTCCTCCACGGAAACAAGCCACGACCCGCGCGTAAGTTTCCGGTTCCCCGATGTGAAAGCGAGGCATGTCGGTGGAACCAATCCGCCGCTGCGGAATTTCTCGGATAATGTGGCCGCCACCGCCGTTCAAAACGTGCGGATAGCAAGGACGTCGGCCACCTGACGTCGGTCACCTGGCCTTTAATAAAATCGCGGCACGGCACATGAGCTCCGAAACCCCCGAGTTCCCGCTTCAACCCACACTCGGTGAACGAGCGATCGACACCGCGACGGACGTCTCGCGTACGATCACGGAGGTGTCGGATGGACTTCGAGCCGCCGCCGATCGCCTCAGCGATGCCATCGCGACCTCGCGCCGACCGGGCGGAGCCCTGGCCACGGTGAGTGCGGTCACGCGCGAAGCGCCGCTCGCAAGCCTGTTCGTCGCGTTTCTGCTCGGCGTTGCCGTCGCGCGCCGGCGCTAAAGCGTCGATGGGGCCGCGAGCGCCGTCCTAGAACTTGCCCTTGGTCGCGTCCTTGGTCGCCGACATCACGCTACCGCTGATCTGCCGCATGTGTTCGCCGGCATTGGTGAACTGGCTACGCAGGAATTCCGACTGGATCCGCATCGCCTCCTGCAGATCCGTTGCGTGCACGAGCTTGCGCGCATGCTCGAACGCCGCCTTCATGTTCTGCTCGGTGAACGACAGCGCTTGCTTGGAGATCTCGGTACCGGCGCCCGGCATCGACGTCATCGACTTGCTCGCGGCATCAAAGAACAGGCTGAAGGCCTGTTCGGCCTGGTCGATGGTCTTTTCCGCGAGATCGCGCAACTCGGCGGGAACTTCAAGCTTCGGCTCAATCATGATCGCGCCCCCTGAAATAAGCGTCCGGCGACGTTAGCATAGATTGTGCCGGCGTCAGCGCCGGATCGCGAGCTATGAAGACCCCACCCGCTCCGGCCAATTGAGGAAAAATTACCTAGCCGCGACCGACAGCCGATTCCAATCATGTCAGCACTGTGGCATAGTGATTCGGCTTCTTCGTCGGTCGCGTTCGCGTCTCTGGGGAATAAGGGGATCCGATGCTGCGCGCCGTTCGTCCGACACCGACCTGCACCCGGTTCAAGACCAGCATAGAGATGCCGTGCATGAAGTGCGGCACGCAAATGCGGCTTGCCTTGATCGAGCCGCGCGACCAAGTCTACGACGTGCTGACCTATCAGTGCACGCCTTGCAATTCCGGTGAAAGCTTCCTGAACGCGCGGTAGGCTGCGCGCCTGTTCAATCGCTCAGCAGGGCGGCCCCCGCCTCCGTCAGCCTGGGCTCGTCGTCATGCAGTTCGACCAGACCGAGCTCAGCGAGGATGTGCAGATCCTCGTCGCTGACCGGTGACAATTTGAGCCTGCCGGCCTGGATATCCCGCAAGATCCAGCGCAAGCCGATCGCGCGCTCGAGTGAAAATTCCGCGAATGGATTATCTGCCATCCGCCTCGATTAGTGCGGCATTTGGATCAGACTTTGTCGTTGCCGCGGCGGCTTCATGGACGCCACAGAGAGATGGCCGCTGGCGCGATCGAGGCGCACAATGGCTCGACCGCGCCAACGCTTCATACATTGCTCGCAGCGGCTCAGTAGCGGTAGGGATCGATATCGAGAAGCGGGAATGCGCTGAACACGCTCGGCAGATTGGTCGGCGTCGCCGGATGCAGGTAGGATTTGTCCAGTTCGGCAAAGCTGGTGACGCCGAGCAGACCGAGGCAGCGGATCACCTCGTCCTCCAGCAGTTCAAGCATCCGAACAATGCCGGCCTCGCCGGCCGCGGCGAGCGCCCAGCACTGCAGCCGGCCGATGCCGACAAGATCAGCGCCCGAAATGATAGCCTTCACAATGTCGGTGCCGCGACAGAACGAGCCGTCGACCATGATCTTGGCACGGCCGGCGATCGCCTGAACGATCTCGGGCAGGACATGCATGGACCCACGGCCATGATCGAGCTGTCGGCCGCCATGATTTGAGACGTAAATCCAGTCTACCCCGTGGTCGAGGGCGATCTTGGCGTCTTCGGCGGTGGCGATCCCCTTGAGGATAAGTGGAATCTTGAACTTGTCCTTGATCAACTTCACCGTCCGCCATTCCAGACCCTTCTGGAAATCGCCGCCGGTGGCGCGGATGCGGCTCTCGCGAACATAGCGCTTGGCTATGTCGCGTTCGCGCCGGCTGTAATGGGCGGTGTCGACGGTGAGGCAGAACGCGGCGTAACCGTTGTCGATGCTGCGGCTGACCACATCCTCTACAAAGGCATCGTCGCCACGCACATAGAGCTGGAAGATGCGAAGCGCATCCGGTGCCGCCTTGGCGGTGTTCTCCAGACCAGGCTCGGACACCGAACTCAGCATGTGCGCCGCGCCGAACATGCCCGCTCCGCGCGCGACGGCCGCGCCCGCATCCGGATCGAAGATCTCGAGCGCGCCGACCGGGGCGATCATCACGGGAAGCCGGAGCTTGCGTCCGAATACCTCGGTGGAAGGATCGACGTTGATGACGTTGCGCAGGACGCGCGGCCGGAACGCGATCTCGTCGAGCGCCATTCTGTTGCGGCGCATCGTGGTCTCGGTCTCCGAGGCGCCGACGATGTAGTCCCAGGCGTTCTGATTCAGCTTGGCGCGGGCCTTTCGCGCGAATTCGTGCAGGTTCTGGAATTCCTCGCCGCTGGCGCCGAGTTCGACATTGCGCGCCTGTCGAATGGGGGTCCCGTCATTCATGGTGTTTCTTCTCCCGATTTGGCCGGCACATTAGCCGCAGACAAACCGGAAAAGCTACCACCTTGAGCCACGAATCCTGCCAGCGAAGGCCAGCTATTCGCTCGTGAGATAGATCGGCTTTCGACGCGAAGCGGTCCGCCTCGCCCGAGGCGAGCTAGCTGCCCGAAAACCGGTTTCGGTACTCGGTCGGCGATACGCCGAGGTGGCGCAGGAACGCCCGCCGCATTCGCTCGTCATCGCCAAATCCCGCGCGCTTGGCGACCTCGACCACGCCGCCGATCTGGCGGCTTTCGAGCAGCAAGCGCGCCGTCTCCACGCGCAGCGCCTCGACGCCGCTTGCGGGTGTCATGCCGGTGCGGCTGACATAGGTCCGCGCAAAGGTGCGTGGCGTCATCCCCGCCTTTTCCGCGAGGGTCTCGACCTTGAGGTCGCTCGTGATGTTCTCGATGATCCAGGCGTGCAGCGCGCTGAAGCGTCCCTCGACGTCCGATGCCTGGGCGGCAAGGACGGTCGAGAACTGGCTCTGACCGCCCGGCCGCTTCAGAAACACCACAAGTCTGCGCGCAACATCGAGCGCGATGGTGTGGCCGAAATCCTCCTCGATCATGGCGAGCGCCAGATCGATGCCGGCGCTGACCCCGGCCGATGACCAGACCCGTCCATCCTTGACGAAGATCGCGTTGGGCTCAACCCGGATATTGGGAAAGCTATCCTGCAGACGGGGACAATAACGCCAGTGCGTTGCTGCCCGCTTGCCGTCCAGAATACCGGTCCAGGCCAACGCAAATGCGCCAAGGCAAACCGACGCGATACGGCGCGCCTTCGGCAGCGCCTCCGCGATCCAGTTCATCAACTTCGCGTCGTTGCGGATCTTCCAGATGCCGGGTCCGCCAGGGATCACCAGCGTGTCGACCTCGGCGGGCGCAATACTGTCGATCGGCGCCGTGTCGATCATCATGCCAACATCGGTCGGCACCAACCCGCCGGAGGTCGACAGGTAGGACAGCGAGTAGTCCGGTCCCGGCAGTTCGATCGCTTCCAGTTCTGCAAACACCTGCGCCGGTCCCGAGATGTCGAGCAAGGTCACACCGGGAAAGGCAACGATCGCGATCCGCCGCGTTGCTTTCTTGTCGCGCGGCTCAGGTCGGGGCGCTTTGGCAGTTTTCGAGGGCATATTGTCCTTTAAGCCATTCGAGGCTGCCCTGTATAGCTCGCATTGGAATTCTGGAGTTCTGCCATGTCGCGAAATCTGGGCAGCGGATACGAGGCGATCAAATCGCCTTGGACGGATTACGCGATCTACAGTCTACCCGATGCCTCCCGGGTCGAAGCCTGCGACCGTCAGCCGCTGATGGACGCCATGAACGGCATCATTGCCGTCAACTGGCAGGCCACCGAGCCGCACTGGACAGCAACCTCCTCGCCCTTCGACAAGAAGTATAGCCTGATCCTCGTCTATGATCGGTCCGGCCTCATTGCCTTCTCCGTCTACCGCATCCTGGAGATGTCGGCCGGACTTGGAATCTATCGCAGCGGCACTGAAGTGCTCCCGGCACACCAGGGCCGCGGCTTCTACGGCTTCTTCACATCGGAAGTCCTGAAATGCTCCGGCGCCGCCGCGAGAGCTGAGGGCAACGTGCTCTACGGCTGGCGAACCCGCAACCCGATCGTCTGGGCAGCGAACGCTAAGATTTGCGAAAAAGTGACTCCATCTCTACTCGACGATACGCAGGATCTCGCCCTGCAGGCGGCCTGTATCGAGATGTGCACCTCGCTCTATCCGGGCAAGCCGCTCGAACTGCCCGACATGATCATGCGTGGCGCTTACGGCCACATTAAGCACCATCGGCAGGCCTATCATGGCGCCGCGTCGCTGGTCGATGCCGCGATGTCGCGGAAGATTCCGAATTCTGCGGATGCCCTTTTCTCGGTGGGTTACGCGAGGGTGTGATGTCGATGCTCGGACAACAAGCTGTTTATGCCCCGACGTCGCGCTTCACCGATCGCGCCTATCTCGCGTGGACGGCGGTGGCCATCGCCTACGCCATCGCCTTCCTGCAGCGCGTATCGCCGCAGTCGGTCAGCCTCAGTTTCATGCACGACTTCAACACCGACGCGGCCGGCGTTGCGATGCTCGCTTCAAGCTACTTCTGGGGCTACACCTTGATGCAGATTCCGGCAGGCCTTCTCGTCGACCGTTACGGCGTCAAGCGCGTCGTCCTCGTCAGCATGATCGCCTCCTCGCTCGGCAGCGCCGCGTTCGCCCTGGCACCGAACCTGCTCGACGTTTTTGTTGCGCGCCTGATCGTCGCCTGCGGCGATGCGCTGGTCTTCACCGCACTCCTGAAGCTCGTGGCACAGAGCTTCGCGGATGAGCGGTTCGGCATGATGTCGGGCATCTCGCAGGTCTCCGGCTATGTCGGGGGCGTGATCGCGACCACGCCGCTTGCAGCTGCGGTCTCAGGCTTCGGCTGGCGGGCCTGCTTCCTGTTCATCGCCTGCATTGGCCTCGCCAACCTCGCTTTCGCCAAGCTTGCGCTCAAGCCCGATCCGGCCTCGCACAGCAACAAGACGCTGAAGGGCGTGGTGATCGCCGCGCGGCGATCGCTGGCCCATGTCGCGAACTGGGGCTGCGCAATGACGTTTGCGTCGCACTTCGCGGTCGTGACGACGCTGTCGGGCGTCTGGGGCATTCCGATGGTCGCGCACTTCTTCCATATCTCCCCGACGGCGGCCGGCACGCCCCTGCTCGCCTTCATGATCGGCAATGCGCTCGGCTCGATTTTCCTGGGTCACGCCGCCGATCGCGCCGCGGCGGCGCTCGATCGCGCGCTGATCGGCATTTGCGTGCTGCGCATGCTGCTGATCGCGATGCTGCTGCCACCGATTGCCCAGACGTTTGGTCTCGCCTACGTCACCGTCGTGTTCACTGCCTTGGGGCTCGTCGCCGGCGGCACCGTCCCGCTGGTGCTGAAATGCGTCAAGAAGCTCTACACCGCCGATCTGATCGGTGTGGGCGCATCCGTGAACACCACGGCCGCCGGAATTTTCGCCGGCATCTCGCAGCCCATCATCGGCTTCGCGATGCTCGCCGCCAGCAACGCCTCGGGGACCGACGCCGTACACAACACGGCCGCGATCGGCGACGGCGGCTACAGCGCCTTGATTGTCATTCTGCTTCTCATGTCGCTGCCGGGCATTGCCGGGCCGCTGTTGATGAGAAGGAAGTTGATAGCTCGTTAGTGTCGTTATGAGTGTAGGGGGTGTTATGGAGCGCTTGTTCTTGAGAAAAGGCGAAGTCGCGTCAAACTTTCTGGTCAGCAGCTGGCAGAGCGTGATGTTCTCCGAGTTTGAAGCGCAGATGAGCAGCGAGGCAAGGCCGTTCCCTTGCGTGTTCGGCGTGACCGGACATCGCCAGGATCAGCTCCGCTACCTTTTCCTCGATCCGTATGATGTAGCAGTGCTGGGCGAGCAACTCGGGCAATATGTCTCGCAGGCGCGCTCATTCGGTCCCAATACCTCGTTGATCGTGTTCACGCGGCCTCGCCCGGTGCAGACGCTCGATGCCTATTATCGCAAGATGTGGCTGACGCTCGATCAGCTCGCGCGGTTGGACAAGAACCCGTGGCCAACAGAGATTCCGGAACAGATTGACCACCCGATGTGGGAGTTCTCATTTGCGGGCGAGCCGATCTTCGTGGTCTGCACGACGCCCGCGCATGTGATGCGGCAGAGCCGCCGGTCCAGCGCCTTCATGCTCACGTTCCAGCCGCGCTGGGTGTTCGAGAAGATCCTCGGGACTGAGAAGGCTGCGAACGCCGCGTTCGCGGAGGTGCGCAAGCGCCTGATCCCGTACGACAGCGCGAGCCCCTCTCCGCTTCTTGGCCGCTACGGCGCAACCGACGGCCGCGAGTATCTGCAGTACTTCCTGCACGACGACAACAACGCGAGCTCGGGCTGCCCCTTCGCCAAGCTCGCGCAGAACAAGACACCACCGATCGCGAACAAGGAGCAGGCAGCATGACCCAGATCATCGCAGGCACGAAGACCGAATTTGCCATCGACCCGGAGATCCTGAACCTGCTCCCGGCCCAGGGCTCGGTCGAGCTGCAGCATGATGCGGCCGGCAAGGTGCATCAGTTTCATACCCATCCAGTCGACGAGATCCTGATGATCATCAGCGGCCGGCTGAACTTCATCTGGGATGGCGGCGAGCGGGTGGTCGGCGCCGGCGATACCATCCTGCTGCCAGCCGGCACCCTGCATCAGTCCGAAGCGCTCGAGGGCGGCGCGATCTACGTGATCGCGACGCAACAGCCCGCCAAGCCAATGAACAACTGACGCACAGGAAGATTTGCGAGCACTCAGGACAGTGAGGGATCGCGCGGCGGCTCAACCGCCAAACGTTCGACCAGCTCGATGACCTCGGAACGCTGGTCGGGCGCAAGTCGAAGGAAAGCCTTCAACAGTCGCAGGCTTTCCAGTGTTTCGCTCGATGGAGCTCCGAGCTTCTTCTGCAGCTCCGCAACGTATGTGGGATTTTTCATCTCGCACCTTAAGTGAGGATTACGAATGGCATACCCAGGTAAACGTGAAGGCTTGGCCCAGAAGGTCGACACCGCAGCACAAGAGGCCGAACGCCTCGGCCTGACCACGGCAACCCTCATCCTCCGGATGGCACGCCTCGAGATTGATCGGGCGGAGCCCGAGGAAGTTGAAAGTATGCCAAGGAACAACTTGCGCAGCAAGCCGAACTGAGTTCCCGAAACGGACCGGCTCCAAGGCCGCGGGCGACGCGCCGGGGCCCGTGACGCCTGAAAGACATCTCGCCAGGCGAGAGGCTTTCCTCTCGCCTGCGGTCAAGTTGTTTTGCGAATAGTTGATCTTTGTGCAGGCTGAGCACGCTGGAGCGTTTTCGAGCGAAGCGGATACCGGTTCGCGTCAAGGAAACGCGTCAAACTGGAGCCAGAGTCCCGTTCCGATTCCATCGGAACGGAAAAGGCCCTAACCGGTGTTACCTGCCTTGCCGAACGCGCCGGCCTCGGCCAGCGCGGCGATGCGCCGGTCGTCGTAGCCGAGCGTCCTGCTCAACACGTCCTTGGTATGCTGACCGAGCAGCGGAGCCGCAACAGGATCAACGGTCGGCGTCAGACTCATATTGACCGGCGACTCGATGTTCGGCACCGAGCCGGCGGTTGGATGCGCAATCCTGCTCAGGCGATGCCGGTCGCGCACCTCGGGCGCGTTGAACCCCTCCTCGACCGTCCGCAGATAGCCAACCGGAATGTTGGCCTTCTTCATCTTCGCCATCCAGTTCTCGAGCGTGTCGCCCGCAAACACGCTGGCAATGATCGCGCGCAGCTTCTCCTTGTTGGCCGTGCGCGCCTTGCGGTGAGCAAACTCGGGATCGGTGACGAGATCCGGACGTTCCAGCACGTCGGTGACGAGTCGGCGATAGAGCCGGTCATTGGCGCAGGCCATGTAGAGCGGACCATCTGAGGCCCGGTAGACGCCCACGGTCGGCGAACCGTTCGGAGAGTTGCCGAAACGGCCGGGATTATTGCCATTGATGAGATAGGCCATGCCGTAGAAGCCGGTCATTGACACCGCGGTGTCGATCAATGCGACATCGACCTGCTGACCGCGACCGAGCCGATCGCGCGCAATCAGCGCCAGCAGGATGGCGTTGCAGGCCGACATGCCCGTCGCCATGTCGACGATCGGCGGCCCGGTGCGCACCGGCTCACCATCCGGAAAGCCGTTGAGCGACATGAAGCCGCTTTCGGCCTGCGTGATCGGGTCGAAGCCCGGGCGCAGCGCGAAATCGCCTTTGCGGCCGTAGGCGGAGATCGAGCAATAAATCAGCCGCGGGTTGGTCGGCGCCACCGACGCATAATCGAGACCGAATTTCCTCATCACGCCGCCGGAGAAATTCTCCACCACGACGTCGGCCTTGGCAATCAACGCGCGCGCGACCTCGAGCGCCGCCGGATTGTTGAAATCGAGCGCAATGCCACGCTTGTTGCGGTTGAGGCTCAGATACGCCGCGCTCTCCCCGCCGATTTCGGCGTGCTCATAGGCGCGCGTGTCATCACCGCCGTCCGGATTCTCGATCTTGATGACTTCGGCCCCGAAGTCGGCCAGCGTTTGCGTGCAGGCCGGGCCGGCCACGACACGGGTGAAGTCGACGACCAGCAGGCCGTCGAGCGCCGTCGGAACTCCCTCCTCGCGCGGCGTGCGCCCCGGCAATTCTGGTCTGGTCATGGTCTGACGCTTCCTCTGTTATTTTGTCAGGCGAAATACGACGGTCCCTGCCACGATCGGCACTGCTCGCCTTTTAGCGGAAGCTCGTCAGCAAAACCAAACCCGGATTTTGCAGGGCGGGACCTTCGTCCGACATGGCTGTCGATGGCCCAAAGACGACCCGGCGGCCGCCGACATGGTCGGACGCCTCGCATACGAAGAAAGCCTGCCGGATACCGATTTGTGGGGCGCCGAGCCCATACGCAGGCGGGTGGCGGCACGCCGCCGCCACCCGCTTTCGTGATGGGGAGCCTTCGAGCTATTCGGCGATCATTTCGCCGGAGCCACCGAACTCAGCCGGAAAATCCTTCAACTTCGGCAGGCCATCGCGTATCTGCAGCACTGCCTCGGAATAGTTGACGTGAACGCCTGGGCTGAATTTCAGCGTCGGGATCGTTGCGGTGAACACGTCGACGAGCCCGAGCGTCGGGTGGTTGGTCATCAGGTGACCGCCGCACTTTGTGCAATATTTGCGCTGGCTCATCGCGGTCTTCTCGAATGTCGCGATGTGGTCGGCGCCCTTGGTGACCTCGACCGCCTCGGGCTTCCAGAGGCTGAACGCATTCACCGGACCACCGGACCAGGAACGGCATGAACGGCAGTGGCAATAGCCCATTGCCTCAGGCTCCCCGCTGACCTTGAGTTCGACGGCGCCACAAAAGCAGTTTCCAGTGTGATTCATCGATCGGTTCTCCCTTGGGTTATTTTGATTGGGCTCCGCGTCGGCATCGATCCACGTTGCTCGTGGTGTTCGTGATGCAGAGAAGATGTAGACAGGTGCGTAGCCGCGGCGAACTCCCTTGCGTGGACGTACCAGACCCTTCCCGCGCGAGAGGCCTCGAATGCGGTCGGGTCGTCGACGCGACGGAAGTTACATGAGAGTCTGCGCCGCTGTCGACCATCTTCGACACAGCCTGGCCGCCCCCCTCCCGACCGCGCGCAAATAGTCCTGCCAGCGCCACGTACGCAGTCAGCGCCGCTGTCAAACCTGCTCCATGGTCATGCCGAGGATCAGGACATCGTGAACCAGCCCCGAACCGTCGGCGCCGAGCTGATGCGATTCAGGCGGCAGCGTCGCCTGATGACGTCCCCCCGTAATCGGCTCGCGTCGCAGGCGGCCATCAACATCTGGAAGCTCGCTTCTGACTTCAGATATCACCTTTCATGCTCAATACTTGGCTAGCTCTCAGTCCTACGACGCTGAATGATTTTTTGTGGCAGCAGGGTTGGGGCAACCAGGGCAATCCGCGCATTGTTACTGACGTCGACCACAATGGATCTTCGGACCATCTTGGCAAAAGAGTTTGGGGAGCTTGCGAGCGTACATGCCCGAGCGGTGGTCTCATAAGCGAGCCCACTGCGCTTGGTCATCATCGTGGTGAGTGCAGGTGCTTACAACGTTGTTCAGTCGAGCACTACCTGCCGCTCGGGCCCGTTTTGGCTTGCTTTATTTTGCTTGCTCCCTCGCAAACGCGCTCTACGAGCGACCGAGACAGTGCGTCGAAAGTCTGAAAGCGCTCGATTTTATGGGCCGCGCGCGTGTCCTCAGAAAAAGAGAATACGGGGCTTTTTACCGAAAGCGACGCCGACGGCAATAATAGATAATCCAGGACCGCCTCGTTGTTCTCTCCCATCCTTAACGCAACAACCCACCCCTTCTGCATTGCTACGGGACGAATCATCGCCCAGCGTAGCGGTTGGCGCCCATACTTGCGCCACTTGGCCAATCGGAAGCAGATATTTACAGCGTAATCTATCCGCAAACATTCCATCGACTGGTCAAATGTGGCGCGCCTACCCGCATCCTCAAAGGCTTCGCGAAGACGGTTGGCATTGTCGAGGTGGAAATTGACCCACTTTCTGTGCGCATCAAGCTTGTCGAAGCGGTCTTGGTTGCCCGTGTAGCCGATCAATCGATAGAGATTTCGAAGCGTGCCAAAGTGAACTAGATACGTGGTGAGCGAGGGTAAACCGGGGCTTGCATCAATAATCGAAGCATTGAGCTTGCCGTTCCTCATCAGGACCTTACGAAGGCGCACCAGCATCTCCTTCTCGGAAATACGAACGCAACGCTCCTCCATCGCCTTTTTTGCGCGCAGAAATGCATCACGCTTGATGATTGGCTCGATCGCGCCCTTACGTGTGATCCAGAGCTCTCTCGGATTGTGCGTTCGCTTCGCTCCTAGTTTCGCAGTGTCACGATTGTAGATGGAGTTGCCGATATACGCTTCGTTATGAAGAAGTCCACTTATCGCACTTTGCTGCCATCGGCATCCTCGGTTCGTAAGGACGCCTCTTCGGTTAAGCTCTCGCGCG
The DNA here is from genome assembly GCF_046718885.1 of Bradyrhizobium sp. UFLA01-814. NCBI lineage: Bacteria > Pseudomonadati > Pseudomonadota > Alphaproteobacteria > Hyphomicrobiales > Nitrobacteraceae > Bradyrhizobium > Bradyrhizobium sp. UFLA01-814. The sequence goes on from NZ_JAQOSR010000020.1 coordinate 44,533, forward strand.
ATTTCCGCCTGCGATTTGCATCGTAGATATTCATCGAATACCCACTTCACGACGTCGACTTGATCTCTTGAGCCTGGCCCGAGTGTGACACGGTCTGTGGTAAGAGAGTTTCGCTCGCCGCTCTTCAGAACACCTTTCGGCCTATATTTATCGTCAACGAGTCGCCTCTCTAGACCATAAGGTGCCGGGGCACCCATCTTGAACCCGCGACTTGCCAGACGCAAAGCTCCTGCAAGAACCTTGGCCGAAAGCTCCCGGCTGAACTCTGCCGCCATGACCCTCTTGATATTCTTAACTATGCTCGAAAGGAGACTGCCGTCATTGTCGAATTGCTCGGCGCAATAGGCAACCTTGACGCCGGCCTTTCGACATATGAACTCGTAATGCGCACTCTCATCAACGTCCTGAAAGCGCCCCCATCGACTGATGTCAAATACCAGCAAATGACCAAACTCAATTCGACCGGACTGAACATCGTCAATCAGTTCGGTCAAGCCAGTTCGATTCTCGATCTTCAGGCCGCTTTCGCCCTCATCGCGATAGGTGCGCACGATCGTGAGTTTATGAAGCTCGGCGTAGGCCGCGATAACCACCGCCTGATTTTCGATAGAGTATTTCTGGTAGTCGGTGGACATGCGGACATATTGTGCCGCTTGATGCATCTTTTGCGGCTGAGGCAGCCGGTCCTTGTGTACAATGAGAGCGTGCACCATAAGGCTGCTCCCGCGCTTCTCTCCGCAAAAACAATAGCAAAGCGCAGCAGCCTCGTCAGCGTGGTTGAGGATGCTAATCACGTGATAGGCAGTTTACCTGACATATCGACCCTAAGCCGTAGCCCCGCTCGCTTTCCCCCTCTATTAGTGCAGTCACAGCTATTGCAGTCACAGCTTTTTTACGAACCACCCAACCATGCGCGTCACGCATTGACCGCTTCGCGCGCTCCGACGGGATCGTACGGCTTCCGGCGCTTGGCTCGCGGCATTAGTAACCTCTAAGATTTCTGATGATAGGCGCGCGGAGGCCTCCGCGCGATCGCGGTTGCGGACCGATGTCCGTCGGTCAGGTGATGAACTGCCTCAACCGGCCCCGATGGCTTGAAGCCAGGCGGCGCTCAATACCGGCCCCGCCGTGGCTTCAGGATCGCTTCAGTGAAGATCTTTGGCCCGTTAAGCAGATCCGGCGTCAGTTCGGCGCGCCCTTCACGCAGCCGCCCGATCCTTGGGAGCTCCGGCAGGGACGGCTCGAGGCTTTCGAGGCCCACCAACCCCATGCGCTGCGCTCGGCTGAGCGCCGCGTTGCGCGTATAGGCCGTATTGAAGGTAGCGTTGATCGTGTCAGCGATTTCCGAATAGGACAAGCCGCGGGCGCGGAGGTCCTGCAAGGCTGCCGAATGCTCCGGCAGCCAGTTCATCGTTTCCATTCCAAATTCCCATTTCTGTCATTCCGCCGGCGCCTCGCATACCTTCCGATATTCCGAAGAAAAAGTCAAGCTTGTTTCTGATAATCGTAACGGATATAGTGTGTCCGGGTTTGGGAAAGGATGAAACATGCTGGACGCGGCACTGATCGAACGAGCACTGGAAAAGACCGGGAAGAGCAAAGGCGGGCTTGCCCGCGCGATGGGGGTTCGGGCTGGGGCCGTCTCCGAAATCCTGTCGGGAATAAGGTTGATCAAGGCATCCGAGATTGCCCCGATCATGGAGTATTTGGAGCTGAATTCGGTGCCGATCGTGGGCCGGGTCGGCGCCGGCGCCTCGATCCAGCCGGAGCTTGAGCAGGTCCCGCCGGAGGGGCTCGGCGAAATCGAGCTTCCGTTCCCGGTGACGGAGGAGACCGTCGCTTTCGAGGTCTCGGGCGATTCGATGCTGCCGAAATACGAGAACGGCGACGTCATCGTGGTGTATCGCGAGCAGCGCTATCCGCTGTCGAGCTTCTACGGAGAGGAAGCCGCGGTCCGGCTGAAGAGCGGCGAGCGGTATCTGAAGACGATCGAACGCGGCAGTTCGTCCGGCACCGTCAACCTCAAGAGCTTTAATGCCAAGCCGATCAACGGCGTAAAGCTCGAATGGATCGGCGAAATCTGCGTCACCCTGCCCCGCGGCCAGATCGAAAGGCTGCGCGGCAAGTCGGCGGCGAAGGGTCGCAAATCTGCCCGGACTCAGGGCGGGCGATCGTCCGAGAAGTAACCGTGTTGCTTCAGGGACCGGCCGGACCGATTCGGACGCCTTCGAGCCGAATCGGTCCGGCTATGCATGCGTGAATTTCGGTTTTCAACAATTCACCTTGACATACTTCCGATTATCGGAAATAATGCCCGGTGACAGTCAGAACATCGAACGATCAGGCAATGCAGTATTTCGTCGTGATGATCGACTATGGCCGCCGTGGCCGCGAGGCGATCGTCGATCCCGAAATGACACGACGCGACGTCGTCTCACGAATCGCCTCGGGAGAATATGCGAACATCAGCTTCATTCACGAGATTGCCGAGCGTTCGGTCGAGGATGTCACGGACGATCTCCTGGCCGAGGCCGCCTTGCCGGAGCTCCCCGTGACCGGCGCGAACCTGCAAGCCAATACGCTCGATCACGCCCGCGACCTGCGCAAACACGAGCCGGTCTGACACCGCTCACGAGTTGATTGCGAAAACGTGATCTTTCTTGAGCCGGCCACTTGGCCGGAACCCGAAACGGACTAGATAGGGTTCACGCAAAGTCTATTCGGACCAGGCGCGGGTTCCCTCTAGATTAGCGATTCGTTTCTCGGGCCGGCAAATTTCAGCTTCAGATGACTTCGACAACAAACGCCGAGATCGCGAAAGCCGATGGCGATCTCAGGATCGCGCTGCTGCTTGGCATCGCAAACTGGTTTCTGTTTCTGGACCATATTCCGCACAACGTTGTCGGCGCGCTGACCATGCGCAACTTCGGCTTCAGCGGCGCAACCGACCTTTTTGTGTTCGTGGGCGGCTACGCCGTGACGCTCATCTACGCCAGGATGACGCTGGAACGCGGATTCCTGGTGGCCGCAACCCGCATCTTCAAGCGCGTATGGCAGCTCTATGCCGCCTATATCGTTCTGTTCGTGATCTATGTCGAGTTGATCAGCTATGTCGCCACCCGGACCGCGGCGCCCGAGATCATCAGCGAGTTCAACATCACCGGATTCATCGACCACCCGATCCGGACGTTGATCTACGGCCTGTTCCTGCAGGCCAAGCCGCTCAATCTCGACGTGCTGCAACTCACCATTGCCTTGATGGCGTTCCAGCCCATCATCGTGTTCGGGCTGTTGTACGTGCCGAACGTGACGGTCGTCGCATCCGTGACCCTCTATGCGGCCGGCCGGCTGCTCGACTGGAACCTGTCGTCATATCCGTATGGCGACTGGTACCTCAATCCGTTCTGCTGGCAATTGCTGTTCGTGATGGGCGGTTGGCTCGCGCTGATCGGCACGCGATATACGCCCGCGATCCGCGCGATGCAGGCGGCTCCCGCGCTGCGCGCCATGGCGTTGCTGTATCTGCTGTTCGCCCTGACGATCGTCTCGAGCAGCGATATCCCGGCACTCGCGCAAATGATGCCGAGCGGGCTGAGCGATATGCTGCCGCCAAACGACCGGGAGGATGTCGCACCTCATCGCATCCTGCACTTCCTGACCCTGACGTTCCTGTTCACGTGGCTGGTGCCGCGCGATTGGGAATACCTGCGATCTCCCGCCTTGCAGCCGATCATCAAGTGCGGCGAGGAATGGCTCGCCGTGTTCTGTGCAGGCGTCTTCCTCTCATTCGCTGCGCACCTGATCTTGATTACGGGCCCATACTCACTGGCAAGGCAGGTCGCGGTCAGCATCGCCGGTATCGCGGCGATGACGGCCGTCGCCTACTACGTCTCGTGGTCAAAGCAGCAGGACGGCAAGTCGGCCGTCGCTCATTCCTGATTCCTGCGGTTAGTCGATCGCCAGCGACCGCCGCAGCCGCGCCTCACTATCGCGCAACATGGCGGTGTCCGGCCCGCCTGCCGACTATTTCCTGCGCGACGCCAGGATCTTCTCGGCGGCGCGCAGATGCGGCTTGTCCAGCATCTTGCCATCCATCTTGGCGACCCCCGACGGGTTATTGGCGAACGCGGCGATCACCCGCTCCGACCATGCAATCTCCTCATCCGTCGGCATGAAGGCCGCGTTGACGACGTCGACATGCTTGGGATGGATCACGGCTTTGGCGAGGAAGCCATCCTGGCGTGCGGCGACCGCCTCGGCCTTCAAGGCATCGAGATCGTTGATGTCGGTCGCGATGGTGTCGATCGCGACGACGCCGGCGGCGGCCGCGCCGATCAGGCAGAGATCGCGCGCCAGGATGAAGGGCGAGTGATAGCGGCCATCGCTGCGATTGCGCGTTGCCCCGAGCGAGGCTGCGAGATCCTCCGCGCCCCACATCATGCCCCATAGCCGCGGGCTCATGTTCTCGAAATCGAGGATTTTCAGCACCGCCCGCGCCGTCTCGGTCGCGACCGTCACGATCCGCGTGGTGCCTTGTGCGATATCAGAGGCTGCCTCGAATGCGTCGAGATAGAGCGCGAGCCGGTTGACATCGGCGGCACCGGCGCACTTCGGCAGCACGATTCCATCCGGTTTGCCGGGCATCACGGCGGCGAGATCGCCGAGCGTCAGGTCGGTGTCGAGCGCGTTGACGCGGATATAGAGCTTCTGCTCTGGGTTGCGCACATCGAGCATCTGGCGCGTGATCTCGCGCGCGACCACCTTCTGGTCCGGCGCGATGGAATCCTCGAGGTCGAGGATCAGCGCGTCGGCTGCGGTCTTCTTCGCGCTTTCATACTTCCGGGTGCTGTCGCCGGGAACGAACAGGAACGATCGCATCGCTTACGCCTTCGGCTTGCAGTGCATCAGGCCGGTGCGGCGGCAGCTCGCCACCACCTCGCCGCGCTGGTTGGTCATGGTGTGCTCGAACTCGACGATGCCTTGGGTCGGCCGCGACTTGCTGGCGCGCTTGCCGATGATCCTGGTGTGCGCCTTCAGCGTGTCGCCGTGAAACACCGGCTTCGGGAACTTGACGTCGGTCATGCCGAGATTGCCGACGGTCGTTCCCAGCGTCGTATCGTACACGCTCATGCCGATCATGATGCCTAGCGTATAGAGGCTGTTGAACAGCCGCTGGCCGAACTCGGTCTTCTCGGAGAAATGCGCGTCGATATGCAACGGCTGCGGGTTCATGGTCAGGAGGCTGAACATGGTGTTGTCCATCTCGGTCACGGTGCGGCTGAACTCGTGATGGAATTCCTGTCCGATCTCGAACTCCTCGAAATACAATCCAGCCATTTAGCGTCCCTTGTAGTTGGGCGTCCGCTTCTCGACGAACGCATTCAGCCCTTCCTGGCAGTCTTCCGTCGATGCGACCACAACAAAGCTTTCCGCCGTGTTTTCCACCGAGCGGCGGAAATCGGCATCGACTGCGCGCATGAAAGCGTCGCGGCCGATCTTCATCACGATCGGCGATTTGGCCGCGAGCTTGCGTGCGATCTCGCGAGCCCGCGCGAGCGCGGTGCCCTTCGGCACCACCTCGCTGAGCAGGCCCATGCGAAAGGCGGTCGCGGCATCAAAGGGCTCGCCAAGGAACAGCGGGCCGAATGCCTGGTGCTTTCCGACCAGCCGCGGCAACTGCACGAAATGGATCGCCGGGATCAGGCCGACATCGATCTCGGGATAGCCGAAGGTCGAGCCGTCGCCCGCGACGATCATGTCGCAGGAGATCGCGATCGTCATGCCGCCGGCGCGTACCGCGCCATCGATCGCCGCAATCGTCGGCTTGCCCATGCGATACTGCGTATCGTTCAACGCGAAGTATAGCCGCTCGAGGAATGTCTTGGTCTCGATCGCGGGCTTGCCCCTGACGATGTCGAGATCGAGGCCGGCGCAAAACACCTTATGGGCGCTGCTGACGATCACAGCCCGCACCGCCTCATCATCGCGCGCCTTCGCCAGCGCCGCCAGCAGCGCGTCGATCAGGGGGATGCTGAGCGCATTCACCGGCGCGCGATCCAGCACGATCTCCGCAATCTGGTCGGTGACCGAGTAACGAACGAGGTCGGTGCTCATGATGTATTGCCTCCCGTTAGCTCTTGGCCTGCCGCGCGGCGCCCGACAGCAGCAGGCCGTCGATCTCGGCGGAACCGAAGCCTGCCTCCGTCAGCACGGCGCGGCTATCCTGCCCGACGTCAGGCGCGGGGCAAAGGTGATCCTCGGACAGGCTCGCGATCCCCGGCGTGCGTGGCGTATAGACCGCGCCGACGCCAGGTGTGTCCTGGCGCACCGATGCCCTGGTCGCCTCGACATGGACATTGCGCAGCCATTCGCCGGGATTGAGGATCCGCTCGGCGATGATATCGGCCGCATGCAGCCGCGTGAGCCAGGCATCCGTCGCCTGGGTCAGGAACACCTCGCGCAATTGCGGGATCAGCGCGTCGGCCGCATCGGCGCGGCTGGCGAAGTCGGCAAAACGCGGATCGCCGGCGAGATCCTCACGGCCGATCACACCGCACAGCCGCTTGTATTGCGGCTCGTTCACCAGGGTGACCATCATCCAGCCGTCATGGGTCTGGTAGGTGCCGGCCGGAACGTTCAGCGCGCGCGGCGCGCCGCCCTCGAGGATGAACTCCGCCACCTTGTGACCGAGCAGCGCCGACGTCGACTGGCAGAGATTGACGTCGATCCAGCGGCCGGTGCCGACGGTCGCACGCGCGAACAGCGTCGTGGCGATGGCCTGGAACGCATAGACGCCGGTGACGACGTCGGAAATCGTGGTGCCGACCCGATGCGGCACGCCATCGGCGCCGAGATTGACCGAGACCAGCCCCGAGAACGCCTGCGCGACCGAATCCGAGCCGGGCCGCTTGGCGTAGGGGCCGCTCTGCCCGAAGCCGCTGACCGACAGATAGACCAGGCCGGGGTTGTCGCGCGACAGGCCTTCATAGCCGAGCCCGAGCCGCTCTGCGACACCCGGGCGAAATCCTTCGATGAAGACGTCGGCCTCGCGCGCCAACCGCTGCGCGATCGCGATCCCGTCCTTGTGCTTCATGTCGAGGCACAGGCTGCGCTTGCCGCGGTTGTAGACCGCCGACAGCGTCGTGTGATTGCCGTAGGTCGTGCCGAGATAGCGCGACCAGTCGCCCTCCGGCGGCTCGACCTTGATGACGTCGGCGCCGTAGACACCGAGCAGCATCGCGCAATAGGGCGAGGCAATCCCCTGCCCGAAATCGAGTACCTTCAGCCCGCGATACGGCGCTTCATGCGTCGGCGTCAGCTTGCCCGCCATTTGTCCTCCCATCGCTGTCGAAGAGCCTTGTCCTTGGGGCATGATCCCCGTGCAAACGCTGCGCGTTTGTCGCGAGGGAAAACCGCTGCGCGCTTTTCCCGGATCATGCCCTACAGCGCCAGATAGCGCTGCCGGATGTTGTCGTTGGCCTTCAGCTCTTCGATCGAGGATGTGTAGACGATCTGTCCCTTGTCGATAACCGTCGCGTGGCTCGCAAGGCCAAGGCAAAAATGCATGTTCTGCTCGGCGATCAATACTGTGGCACCGGTGCCGCGGAGCTGCCGCAGCAGTTCGCCAATGCGCTGCACGATGATCGGAGCCAGCCCCTCGCTCGGCTCATCCAGCAGCAGCAGCACCGGATTGCCCATCAGCGTGCGGGCGATCGCCAGCATCTGCTGCTCGCCGCCGGACAGCCTTCCGGCGATCCGGTGTCGCAACGGCTCGAGCAGCGGGAACACGTCATAGACACGGCGGATCGACCACTCGTCCTCGCCATCGGGCCCCTTCTTCTGGCCGATGACGAGATTGTCCTCGACGGTATGCTCGGGAAAGATCTGGCGGTCTTCCGGCACGAAGCCGAGCCCGGCCCGCGCGATGTGATGCGGCCGCATTCCCGAGACCACCTGGCCGCGCAGGGTCACCCTGCCGCGGTGCGCCGGCGCCAGTCCCATGATGGCCTTCATGGTGGTCGACTTGCCGGCGCCGTTGCGGCCGAGCAGCGCCATGGTCTCGCCCTGCCGCACCGACAGGCCGACGCCGAACAGGATCTGGCTGGTACCGTAATAGACGTCGAGGTCCTCGACCTGCACCACCGGCTGCGCGCTCATGCCACCGCTCCCGCGTGGTCGTCGCTGCCGAGATAGGCCTCGATCACGGCATCGTTCCTGCGGATCGCGTCCGGCGTCCCGGTCGCCAGGATCCGGCCGTAGCACAGCACGACGATTTGGGGCGCGATCTTGAACACGATGTCCATGTCGTGCTCGATGAACACGACGGTGATCTTCTGCTTTTCCCAGAGCTCGCGCACCTTGTCGATCATGCGCCAGCGCTCCTCGGTACCCATGCCCGCGGTCGGCTCGTCGAGCAGCAGCACCTTGGGCTCGAGCACCAGCGCGAGCGCGATATCGAGCAGCTTCTGGTCGCCATGCGACAGCGTCGCCGCGGTCCGGTTGCGCTTACCGGCGAGGCCGAGCAGCTCCATCGCATGCTCGGCGCGGTCGCGCGTCTCGGCCAGCGGAAACCGGCGATGCATCACGCCGGCGCGGCGCTGATCGGCACAGACTGCAGCCAGCATCGTCTCCTCCACCGTCAGCGACGGGAAGATGCTCGCGACCTGAAAGGCGCGGCCGATGCCATGGCGCACGATCTCCGGCGGGGCCTTGCCCGCCATGTCGACGCCGTTGAGCAAGATCTGCCCGGCATCAGGTTGCAGCGCGCCCGTCATCAGGTTGAAAAATGTGCTCTTGCCGGCGCCGTTGGGACCGATCACGGCGGTGAGCGAACCGTCGGCGAAGTCGAGCGAAACGTTGTCGGTCGCCTTGACGCCGCCAAAGGATTTCGAGAGTCCGCGAATCTCTAGCATGGCTAGCCACTCGCCTCCCGTAGACCGCCATACGTGCTCCACGATGTGCCGGCAAGCCAGCCGCAATCGACCGGCACGTTGGCGCCGGTCATCGCCGAGGCCGCGTCGGAGGCCAGGAATGCGACGACGCGGCCGATCTCCGAGGGATCGACGAGGCGGCGAAGTGCTGCATTGGCAGCCAGCGCCGAGACATCCCGCTCTCCGCGATCGATGGCATTCTTTAACGCCGGCGTCAGCGTATAGCCAGGGGACACCGCATTAGCGCGGATGCCGGACGGCCCCCATTCGGCCGCGAGGCATTCGGTGATGGCGATCACCGCCGCCTTGGCGGGCGCATAGGCATGCAGCGGCATCGAGCGCATGCCGGCAATCGAGGCGATGTTGACGATGCTGCCGCGCTTGCGCGCGATCATCTGCCGCGCAAAGGCAACGCAGGCGACATAGGTGCCGCGCTGGTCGACGCGCACGACGTCGTCCCAGGAGGTCATCGGCAGATCGTGCGGCCGGACCGGCACCTGGATGATGCCGGCGCTGTTGACCAGCACCGCGACCGGACCGCAGTCGCGCTCGATCGTGGCCGCACAGGCCTCGACGCTGCGCTCGTCCGCCACATCGGCCGCGAACGCCTTGCCGCCGACTTCCGCCGCAACCGTCTGCGCCTTGGCGAGATCGCGGTCGAGAACGGCGACAAGATCGCCGGCCGCCGCGAGCTCACGCACGCACGCCGCGCCGATGCCGCTGGCGCCGCCGGTAACGACGCTGATCCGCGTCTGTGCACTCATGGCGCGCGCTCCCCGGCTTCTCCGCGACGCTGCGCGAACCATTCGACGACAAAGTCCATCAGGCCCTTTCGCAGGCCAATGGCAAAGAAAAGGATCACGATGCCGAGCACGATGCCGTGATACTCGGTCAGGCGGGTAACGGTATCGTTGAGGATCAGCAGCAGCACCGTGCCGACCATCGGTCCGAGGAAGGTTGTCACGCCGCCGAGCATGTTGATGAAGATGCCCTCGCCCGAGATCGTCCAATAGGCAAATTCGGGATAGGCGCCGGAGACGAACAACGCCATGATGATGCCGCCGGTCGCGGCGAACAGCGCGGCGAGCACGAAGATCGTCAGCTTGGCGCGCCAGACATCGATGCCGATGAAGCTCGCCCGGGTGGCGTTGTCGCGGATCATGCGCAGCGTGTAGCCGAACGGTGATTGCGCGATCTGGCGCATGAGCAGCAGGCCGATCACCAGCAGGGCGCAGCTCGTGATGTAGAGATGCAGATGGTTCGACAGATCGATGCCGAGAAACGGCGGCCGCGGAATCCCGCCGCGCAGGCCTTGGTCGCCGCCGGTCAGCGATTGCCACGACAGGATGGTCGAGTGAATCAGCATCTGGAATGCCAGCGTGACGAATGCGAAGTAGATCTCCTTCAGCCGCACGCAGATCGCGCCGATGACGACGGCAACGACCAGAGTCATCGCCAGCGTGGCGACGAAGGCCACCGGGATCGGCACACCGGTCTTCTGCATCATCAGCCCGAAACCATAGGCACCGAGGCCGAAGAACATGCCGTGGCCGAACGAGATCAGTCCGGTGTAGCCGACCAGAAGGTTGAGCGACGTCGCGAACAATCCATAGGCGGCGCAGCGGATCACGAAGTCGAGCAGCTGCTTGCTGCCGAACAGCACCGGAAGCAGCGCGAGCAGGACAAAAGCCACGAGCGCGATCAGCACATCGCGGTAACGCTGCGGCCTGGCGTCGATCCGGGCAACATCGAGGGGCTGCGTGCCCTGCCCGGCCTGCAATTCGGTCATGCGACCTCCTTGCCGAACAGCCCGGTCGGACGCGACACCAGCACGATCACCATGAACAGATACATCAGGCCCTCGGTGAACAGCGGGAAGCCAAGCGATCCGAACGAGCGGATCAGCCCGATCAAAAGCGCGCCGATCAGCGCGCCGAGGATCGAGCCCATGCCGCCGATCACGGTCACGATGAAGGACTCGATCAGCACCGAGAACCCCATGCCTGGCGTCAGCGAGCGCACCGGCGCAGCAAGCGCCCCCGCCAGTCCCGCCAGCATGCCGCCGAGCGCGAACACGCCGCCATAGATCAGCCCGGTATTGATCCCCAGCGCCGAGACCATGCCGGGATTATGCGCGGCCGCACGGATCACCTTGCCGATCCTGGAGCGCGCCACCCCCAGACCGAGAACAACGGCTGCGGCGAGCGCCACCCCGATCAAGAGCAGATAATACGGCGGTACCACGCCGCCGGCGATGAACAGCGGCGGCACCTGGAACGCGGCCGGCATGCCCATCGACCTGAATTCGGGCCCCCAGATCATGCGGACCACGTCGTCGAAGATCAGCACGAAGGCGTAGCAGACCAGGAGCTGCATCAAGACGTCGCGGCCGTAGACCCGGCTCATGAACACGCGCTCGAAGATCAGGCCGAGGATTGCGGTGCCGACGGCGCCGCTCAGCATCGCCAGCGCGAAGCTGTCGGTGAGCTGATAGGCCGTCATCGCGAAATAGGCGCCGAACATATAGAAGGCGCCGTGGCTGAAATTGACCACCTTGAGCACGCCGAAGATCAGCGTCAGCCCAACGGCGACAAGGAACAGCAGCATGCCGATGATCAGGCCGCTGGTGGTTTGCGTCACCAGGCAAGCAGGGCTGGCGAGGCAACTGGCGAGCGCGTCGAGGTCCACGGAAAATCATCCATCACGGCGGGCCGCAACGTCGGCGCGCGACAAACATCAGATGCGAGGCGGAGGCAGCAGGCTGCAGCCTCCGCCGCACACGCGGATCAGGTGTAGCCCTTGCTCTTCTTCCACTCGGCTTCGAGCTCGAAGATGGTCTTCCAGTCTCCGGCCTTCACATCGGGCACGTAGGGCTCCTGCGGGATCGTGGTGCCCCAGCCGATGGCGTAACCGACCAGCGTGTGGTCGTCGGCGCGCATGGTGACGGTGCCGTCGGCGCCGAACGGGCACTTGATCGTGAGGCCGGTGAGCGCTTCCGCGACCTTCTTGCCGTCGGTGGAGTTCGCCTTCTTGACGGCCTCGTTGAGGAACATGACCGCCGTGGCGTTCTGCCACGACCAGTTGGTCGGATACTCGTTGTACTTGGCCTTGTAGGCGTCGCCCCAGGCGGCATTTTCAGGCGTCGGCGGGAATGTCTTGATGTAGCGGTCGCCGGAGTGGATGCCCTTGGGCAGGTTCTTCACCACCGTGAGCGCAGTGTAGTCGGCCATGTTGACCGCGAACACCTCCATCTGGGTGAACATCGCGTAGATGTTGGCCTGGTCGATGTAGGAGGTGAGATCGCCGCCCCACAGGCAGGAATAGAGTGCCTGCGGCTTGGCCTGCAGGATCTTCGTCACCACCTCGGTGTAATCGGGCTGGAACAGCTTTGGCCAGGACTCGCTGATGATCTCGACGTCGGGCGCGAACTTCTTCAGATACAGCACGAACTCGCCGGTGGTGTCGCGGCCATACGCGTAGTCGGGCGAACAGGTCGCCCATTTCTTCAGGCCCTTGGCCTTGGCGATCCGTGCCGCGTAGCTGGCGCCGACGATAGAGTCATGAATGCCCTGCCGCACGCAGCGGAAGGCGTTCGGAATGTGCTGCTTGGGATCGGCGGTCAGCGATGACGCTTCCGAGCAGGTGTGGATGCACAGCACGCCGAGATCGCGCGCCACTTCGTGAACCGCGAACGATCCCGAGGACGCTTCGCCGTCAAGCAGCATCTCGCAGCCGTCGGTGTTGACGAGCTCGCGCGCGATGCGCGCGGCTTCCTGCGGCTGCCCCTTGGAGTCGCGGATCACCATTTCGATCTGCCGTCCGGCAAGGCCGCCCGCGGCATTGACCTTCTCGACCTCCAGCAGCACCGCGTTGCGCGAGGACGTCCCGAGCTGCGCGACGCGGCCCGACAGAATGGTCGGCATGCCGATCTTGATCGTCTTGGCCTGTGCGCGCGCCACCCATGGCGCGGCAAAGCTCACCGCACCGGCGCCCATCAGCGCAAGCGTCGAGCGCCGGGTGATGCCCGGTTTCCGGGTCCTCTTCATCATTCCCCTCCCTGTCGGGTTCGCGTTCCCAAAATCCCTGCCGGAGATCGTTTCGTCTCCATGACCACAATGTTTTCAGAGCAAGGGGGGTGACGTCAAGCCAAAGATGAATTACGACTCATAATTCATCTAGGGAGAAAACGGCGCCGGAATCGGCCCCGCCAGCGGCAAATGATCAACCTTTCCAGCTTCATCGCATTTCATGCCCGGCGGACTCCGGACCGCTGTGCGCTGAAATATCGCGGCGAGGACGTCTCCTACGCCGAATTTGATCTGCGGATCCGGCAGGTCGGCGGCTGGCTCGCGGGGCGCGGGGTCGCGCCCGGCGATGTCGTCGCCGTGCTGATGAAGAACAGCACGGCCTTTCTCGAGCTGGTGTTCGCGACGAGCCATATCGGCGCCGTGTTCCTGCCGATCAACTATCGGCTGTCGGCCGACGAGGTCGGCTACATCGTCGGCAATTCGGGTGCGCGCCTCTTGGTCGCCGACGAGGAATTCGCCGCGATCGCGACCGGCGCGCCCGTCGTGCTGCTCGATGAGGTCGCGCAGTCCAGCGTCGCCAACCTCGCGCCCGACATCGCACCGGCGCCGATCCATGTGCGCCGGCCGCGCGACCTGATGCGGCTGATGTACACCTCGGGCACGACGGATCGTCCCAAGGAAGTGATGCTCACTTACGAGAACATCTACTGGAAGTCCGCCGACCAGACCCTGGTGCTTGGACTCAACGCCGACACGCGGCTGCTCGTCGTCGGCCCGCTCTATCACGTCGGCGCGCTCGACCTGCCCGGCATCGCGGTGCTCTGGCATGGCGGCATGCTGTGCATTCACCGAACCTTCGAGCCCGAGCCGGCGCTCGCCGCGATCGAGCGGGAGAAACTCAACGCGGCATGGTTCGCGCCGGTCATGACCACGGCGCTCCTCACCTGCCCGAACCGCGACCGCTACGACGTCTCCAGCCTGCAATGGGCGATCGGTGGCGGCGAGAAGACGCCGGAGCTCCGCATCCGCGCCTTCTCGGACTATTTCAAGAACGCGCGCTACATCGATGCCTACGGCCTCACCGAAAGCTGCGGCGGCGATACCTTCATGGACGCGGGCCGCGAGATCGAGAAGATCGGCTCGACCGGCCGCGCCATCGCCCATGTCGAGATCGAGATCCGCGACGATGCCGGCAAGCGCCTGCCGGCCGGCCAGAACGGCGAGATCTGCCTGCGCGGCCCGAAGGTCACGCAGGGCTACTGGAAGGATCCGGAGAAGACCGCATCCGCGTTCTTCGGCGACTGGTTCCGCACGGGCGATGTCGGCTATCTCGACGATGACGGCTTCCTCTATCTGACCGACCGCAAGAAGGACATGATCATCTCCGGCGGCGAGAACATCGCCTCCTCCGAGGTCGAGCGCGTCATCTACGAAATGCCTGAAGTGCGCGAGGTCGCGGTGATCGGCCTGCCGGACGCGCGCTGGGGCGAGAAGCCGGTCGCGATCGTGGTGCTGGCCGACGACGCCAAGCTCGACCTGCCCGATCTCGCCGATTTCTGCCGAACACGGCTCGCCGGCTTCAAGGTGCCGCGGCAGCTCGTCATCCGCGACAGCCTGCCGCGCAATCCATCCGGCAAGGTGCTCAAACGCGTGCTCCGCGCCGAACTCGAGGCCACCGCATGACGCAAGCGACATCCGCCAAAGTGACAAAACTCAACCGGGTCGAGCGCAACGCCTGGACCAAGCAGAAGATCTTCGACGCCGCGACCAAGGTCGTCGGCAAATACGGCTATGCCGAAGCCTCGGTCGCGCGCATCACCGAAGCCGCCGGCGTCGCGCAGGGCACCTTCTACAATCATTTCGAGAACCGCCAGGAGCTGCTCGACCAGCTGCTGCCGAAGATCGGCCTCGACATGGTCCGCTTCATCCATGCGCGCACCGGCACCGCGAGCGAGGCCCGGCAGGAGGTCGAGCGCTTCAGCGCCTTCTTCGATTTCATCCGCGAGGTGCCGGAATTCCTGCGCATCCTCAACGAGGCCGAATTCTTCGCGCCGATCGGCTACCAGAAGCATTTCGACAACATCTCGAGCGCCTATGTACGGATCCTGCAACGCGCGCGGGCTGCGGGTGCGACCAACACCTTCAGCGACGAGGAATTCGAGGCCATCGTCCAGGTGCTGATGGGCGCGCGCGGTTATCTCAGCCGCCGCTACTCCTATTCCGAACGCGGCGTCACCGCGGTGCCCGACTATGTGATCACGGCCTATCAAAAGCTGGTCACCCGCGGCCTGTTCACCACCAGCGACAAGGGAAGAAAATCATGAGCGCTGAGGGCACAATCCTCGTCACAGGCGGCAGCCGCGGCATTGGCGCGGCGACCGCGACACTGCTCGCCGATCAGGGGCATCGCGTCGTCATCGTCGACATCGCACCCGAGCCGCTGGTTGGAACAGCCGCCGTCCTGTGGCCGGCGCCGTTCGACGTCGCGAGCGAGAGCGCCGTTGTCGCGGGCATTGCCGATATCGAGACTGCGCATGGTCCGATCAGCGGCCTCGTCAACGCCGCCGGCGTGTTCGGCAAGATGCACACGATCGAGCGGGTGCGGATGGAGCAATGGGACCGCGAGGTCAATATCGACCTGCGCGGCACCTTCCTGGTTGCGCGCAGCGTCGGTATTGGAATGGCGAAGCGGCGGCATGGCGCGATCGTCAACGTCGCCTCGGTGGCCGGCATGACGTCGGGCCCGATCCACGCCTATACCGCGGCAAAGGCCGGCGTCATCCAGATCACGCAGACGCTCGCCGCCGAATGGGGCCGCACCGGCGTCCGCGTCAACGCGGTGTCGCCCGGCTTCACCCGCACGGCCGCGCTCGAAGCCGGCATCGCATCGGGCGCCCTCGACAAGGATCTGCTGGCACGGCCGACAGCAATGAACCGGCTGGTCGAGCCGATGGAAGTGGCGCAGGCGATCGCCTGGCTGCTCTCGCCGCAGAGCAGCGGCGTCACCGGCATCAACCTGCCGGTCGATGCCGGCTACATCGCAGGCACCACCTGGGCCGCCTATGGCGGCCTGCCGGAAGCCCCACGTAGCTGAGGACAACGCATGAATATCGAGCTTTCGCGCAAACACCTCGATCTGTCCTCCGCCATCGCCGAGGGCGACATCCGCGTGCTGCTGATGGTGCTGGTGCACATGACCGGCGACGAGAAGTGGCTCGAGCCGCCCTACAAGCCGAAGCGCGACGTCCGCCTGATCCCGGATCCCGACGCGGGCGTGCCGAAGCAGATCCAGGACGAGATTCGCGCGGCCGTCCTGAACCTGTTCGCGCACGGCACGCCCAAGCCCGTCATCACCGATCCCGGCGATGAGCTGATGCTGCGGATGATGCGCGCGACGCTCGGCGAGAATGTCGCGCCGGAATATGCCCCGCTGATGCGGGAGGAGATGGGCTTCGTTCCGCGCGACGCGCGCTGGCGCGAGCGCCCTTCTGGCGAGAAGCTGGCGCAGCAGCATGTGCTGATCGTCGGCGCCGGGGTCTGCGCGATCGCGCTTGGCGTTGCGCTCGGCCGGCTCGGCATTCTCTATACGATTGTCGAGAAGCAGGACGAGATCGGCGGCACCTGGTACGTCAACCGCTATCCCGGCTGTGGCGTCGATACGCCGAACCACTCCTATTCCTTCTCGTTCGGCGCCCGCAATCCGTGGACCCGCTATTTCGCGCAGCGCCAGGAGCTGCTCGATTATCTGCTCAAGGTCGTGCGCGAATACGACATCCGCAAGCACGTCCGCCTCAATACCGAGCTCGTCGCCTCGCGCTGGGACGAAGGCAAGCGGCGCTGGATCTCGACGCTGAGGACCGCGGGCGGCGAAGAGACCTTCGAGTCCACGGCGCTAGTCAGCGCGATCGGCCAGCTCAATGATCCCTTGCCTGCCCGCTTTGAGGGAGACGAAAACTTTTCCGGTTTGAAGGTTCATTCGGCGCTGTGGTCCGACGACATCAAGCTCGACGGCAGGCATGTCGCCGTGATCGGCACCGGCGCGACCGCGATGCAGCTGGTGCCGTCAATCGCCGACCGCGTCGCCTCGGTCACCGTCTACCAGCGCACCGCGCAATGGGCGCGGCCGGTGAAGGGTTATTCCGATCCGATCACCGAAGGTGCGCAGTGGCTGCTGGCGCATCTGCCGTTCTATGTGCAGTGGTATCGCTTCAACATGTTCTGGCGTTACGGCGACGGATTGCTGCCGTTCCTGCGCAAGGATCCGGCCTGGCCGCATCCGGACCGCGCCGTCAACAAGGGCAACGACCGGCATCGCCAGGAGCTGGCCGACTTCATCCTCTCCGAGCTGAAGGATCGCCCCGACCTGATCGAGAAATGCATGCCGACCTATCCGCCCTACGGCAAGCGCATCCTGCTCGACAACAACTGGTTCAAGACGCTGACCAAACCGAATGTCGAGCTAGTCACCGACAAGATCGACCATTTCGCCGCGGACGGAATCGTCACTGCCGACGGCACATCGCGGCAGCACGACGTCATCGTGATCTCGACCGGCTTCAAGGTCTCCGAGATGGCGGCGCGGCTCAACATCACCGGACGTGACGGCAAGAACCTCAAGCAGGCGTGGCGCGACGACAATCCGACCGCCTATCTCGGCCTCACCGTGCCTGATTTCCCCAATCTCTTTCTGATGCTCGGCCCCAATTCAGGGCCTGCGCATGGCGGCAGCGTCATCTTCCAGTCGGAGTGCCAGAGCCGCTACATCTCCGCCTGCCTTGTCGAGATGATCGAGAACGACATCGCCGCGATCGACGTGCATCCCGACGCGCATGACACGTATATCCGCGACGTCGACGCCGAGCATGAGCAACTGATCTGGACGCATCCGGGCATGACGACCTACTACCGCAACAGAAGCGGCCGCGTGTTCTCGGCGATGCCGTGGCGGTTCGTCGACTACTGGAAGATGACGCACGATCCGGATTTCAGCCAATATCGAAAGACCAAGTCGCGACAGGAATCCTGACCTGAATTACCCCGCTCGTTAACTTGACAGATGGCCATAACTGCCGCAGCATTTCGCCGACTGCACCTGTTGGGGTGCTGGAGCGCTCGCTCCTCGCGTCGCAGGAATTGACGGACGATTATGGGATCGGCCGCCAGGCAGCAGAAGCGGACAGACGTCCGTCGGCCCACCTCTTGGAGAGGAGCATGACGCCACCGGCGCAAGCCAGCGACCTTGCTCAGCGGCAAGGTCTCGGTGCACGTTGAGGCGAACAGCAGCTGCTAGCCGCGTGCACTGCCGACAATCTGAACATATCCGCAGGACAGGAGCGCAAAGGCCACGCGCTTTTAGGTCCCGAAACACCACTGGTCTACACCAGAGATCCTTCGCTAAAACGAAGTAGCAGGGCCCCGCGATGCTTGACTGCACCGGGGCCCGTTCGTTTGCCCGCGATTTCCTCTTCGTCACACCCGCATTGCGCCACCGCGCGGGATCGGGAACAATTATCCTGACGAGGCGAGGAACGATGATGGAAAAGCCGCGGGTCCGAATTTACACCGACTACAAGTCTCCGTATGCCTATGTCGCCAACAAGCGGCTGTTCGAGCTCGAGGAGACGTACGGCGTCGAGCTGGAATGGCTGCCCTACACGCTGCGCATTCCCGAATTCATGGGCACGGTCGAGGAGCGCACGCCGCACTTCTGGCGCAAGGTGCGCTACGCCTACATGGATGCGCGCCGGTTCGCCAACGTGCAGGGACTGACCATGAAAGGCCCACGCCGGATCTATGACGCCTTCTACGCCAGCGCCGGCATGCTGTTCGCGCAGCGCCACGGACTGTTCCGGCCCTATCACGACACGGTGTTCCGGAAATTCTGGAACCACGAGCTGGAGATCGACAAGCTGTCCGAGATTGCCGGCGTGATCACCGCCGTCGGTGGCTCAACTGAGGCCTTCGATGCCTATGTTCGCGGCCCTGCCCGCGCCGAACATGACCGCATCATCGACGAGGCCGAAGCGCTCGGCGTATTCGGCGTTCCCAGCATGGTGTTCAACGGCGAATTGTTCTGGGGCGGCGACCGCATCGACATGCTGATCGAGCGGATCAAGCAGCCGGAGACGATTGCGATCGCGCTTGGCAGCCGGCATCGGACGTAGGCGCCGACCGTTTCGAATCTGCCTATCGTCGCGGATCGATCAGCCTCCGTTCAGGATCGCCCAGCACCCGGTGCGTTCCAGCACGGGTTTCAACGCCGCGCGCTCGCCGGCATCGAGCGCAGTAAACTTCTCGCGCAGCTGCCGCAGGCATTTGACCTGATATTTGAACGGCGCCAGTGCATAGGGCAGTCCCCAGACGTTGATCTCGAGCCGCTCGAGGCCGTTCGCGAATGCATCCGCATTGGCCTCAAGGAACGGCAGATAGAGCTCGCCGGCGATCCGCAGCAGCGCCTCCGCGAACCCGCCAAGCGCCTGCTCACGAGGATACCAGCTGCCCTCGACACCTGACGCGTCATCGAGCCGCCGCACCCAGTGATCGGTGAACGGCGCACGTTCCCGCATGATCCGCATCGGGGTCGGGTCGGTCGCCATCTCGCTGAGCTGGCCGAACCAGGCAAAATCCGCCAGCGACGGCCGGCTGCCGAACAGATAATTCGTCATGCCGACATGCGGCTCGAACGCCGCAAGCGTCCGCCGGTAACTCTCTTCCAGCAGCGGCCTGTTCTCATCCGTCGCGCCGAGAACGACCA
Organism: Bradyrhizobium sp. UFLA01-814; assembly: GCF_046718885.1. NCBI lineage: Bacteria > Pseudomonadati > Pseudomonadota > Alphaproteobacteria > Hyphomicrobiales > Nitrobacteraceae > Bradyrhizobium > Bradyrhizobium sp. UFLA01-814. The sequence goes on from NZ_JAQOSR010000020.1 coordinate 64,245, forward strand.
TGCGCGAAATCTGCCGCAGACGGAACTCCTCGATCTCGTCGCGGCTGCCGGCCTCGGCCTCCGACGTCGACCATTCCTCGCCGGCCCAGCGCGAGACATAGGCCTGATCTTCCGGATCCCACCAGCGATAGAGAAACAACGGCTTCACCGCCCATTCGTCGGCGAGGTCCTCGAGCAGATCGCAGATGAAAGCGATGGCCCTGTCTTCCGGGATCACCGACCGTCCCTGATGGCGCGCCTCCAGATCATAAGCCAGTGTCGTGGTCTCGCCGCGATAGCTGCCGTCGGGATATTGCAGCACCGGGATCAGCATCGGCTTCAGATGCGCGGTTGCCTCGCGCAAGGCCTTGGTCATGATCACCCAATCGTGCGGAATCCGCCGGTAGCGCATCAGCGCGCGCAGCTTGATCGCATAGGGCGAGGCGGTCGAGCCGATCAGGCGATAGCGGTTTTCCGTCATGACGATTGCTCCGAAAACGCCGGATTGCCGTACGGGTAGAACCGCGCGAGATCGACGTTTTTGTACGGCAGCTTGTCGAGACGCGTCGTGCCGAGGAACGGCTGCTCGGGCTCGACCAGGAGGATCGTGCTGGCAAAGCCGTTGTCGTCAAAACCGCGCCGGAAATGGACCCGCGACTTGATCGCCATCACGTCAAAGGTGCCGATGTCGGGCACCAGCGCCTTGAGCGAAAACGGCTCCATGACCTGCACCAGGTAGGTGGACAGGATCAGCACATTGTTGCGGCCGAAGCGCACGCAGACCCAGAACTGCCCGTAGCCCTCGCCCGCAGCCGAGATGGTGCCCTGAATCCGAACCGGATCGCCCGCCGACTCGTCGGCAAGGCCGCCGATCTCTATGTCGAAGGCATCGCCGGCCTTCGCGCCGGCGGCCTTGAGGCTTGCCGTCGCCCTCGCGTCGGCAATGGTTGCGATGACAGTGTTGGCGAGGTCCTGCGCGATGATCTCACGCAGCAGCCAGGTCGCCGACCCCGACCGGTCGCTGTGATCGGCCAGCACCACCGGCGTGTTGCCAGCGGCGACGGCCTGCTTGGCCAGCGCGACGCCCTCGGCGATGCTGTACAGCCTGGTCGATTGCAGCAAGGCTTCGCGCAGCCGCCAGATCGTGCCGGCGAGATCGCGCGCGACCTGCTCGGCGAGCTTTGGATTGTCGTTGGTCAGAACCTGAACGGTCATGCCGACATCGGGAACGTCCGCGAACGGGAAGCCGAAGAAGATGTTGACGTAGACGTCGACCTCGCGGGCCTCCCAGACCAGCGCGCGCTGCACGAGATCCATCCAAGGCCGCGCCCCGGTCCATTGCAGCACGGTGGGCGAGATCACGGGAACCTTGATCGTTCTGTGCGTCGGCTTGTAGGCGCCGCGGATCGCCCGCACCAGCATGCGTGCCGCGCGCTCACCCTGCAGATGCGCGTCATAATGCGGGAAATATTTGACCGCGAACGCCATGTCCGCCTGCTCGAGGAACGCCTCGTCCTCATTGCCGTGCGGATCGAACGTCGCCGCAATGAAGGCGGAGCGGCCGACCACTTCGCGGACCTGCCGCGCCAGATCGGCCTCCGGCCGCGGCACGTCGCGCACGGCCATCGCGCCGTGCAGGCACAGATAGACGCCGTCGAACGGGCCCTCTTCCTTCAGCCCGTCGATCATCTTGCCGGCAAAGGTGCGATAGGCTTCCTGGGTGATCCAGCCAGACCCGGTGTAGGTCTTCGGCCAGAGCGGGGATTCGATGCCGACCAGCTCGACCTCGGAGAACTCGCGTGCCACCTGCACGAAGCCGCCCATATAGTTCTTGGGATCGAACTGCAGCAGCGCCTCGCCTTTGGCCGGCGAGCCCGGATAGATGAAGTCGTCGAGCGTGGTCTCGTTCGGCAGGAACGAGACGGTTTCGTGGGAGAAATGCAGGACGGCGATACGTATCTTGCGATCGCTCATTTTGGTGCGCCTCGGCTGTTTTCCGCATTGTGGCATTGAAGGCGCGGCGCGCCAATCCGCATTCGGTTTTTGCCCGCCAGCCCTGCAAATACACAGACGCGCCAAAGCTTGCCGCCGCGCGGATTCTGCTATGGTCCGCCGCAACAATCGGGCCCCGGCCCCGCAGATATCTCGAGGAGAGAACGCCATGAATCCCCCCGTCAGCTCGCCCGCGATCAAGGTCGTCAAATCCGTCCGCGAGCAGGTGAGCGCCGAGGAGTGGCAGGCCCGCGTAGATCTTGCCGCCTGTTATCGGCTCACGGCGATGTACGGCATGACCGAGATGATCGCGAACCACATCTCCTGCCGCGTGCCCGGCACCGCCAACCAGTTCCTGATCAATGCCTACGGCATGCTGTACGAGGAGATCGACGCCTCCAGCCTGATCAAGGTCGACGTCGAAGGCAACACGCTGCTCAACGCAACCGACTATGACGTCAATGTCGCGGGCTTCGTCATTCATAGCGCCATCCACATGGCCAAGCACGACATGGATTGCGTCGCGCACACCCATACCCCGGCCGGCATGGCGGTCTCCGCGATGGAATGCGGCCTGCTGCCCCTGGCGCAGACCTCGATGCGCTTCCTGCACATCGCCTATCACGACTTCGAGGGCATCGCCGACAATGTCGACGAGCGCGAACGCCTGGTCCGCGACCTCGGCGACAACGAGGCGATGATCCTGCGCAACCATGGCCTGCTGGTTGTCGGCCGCACCGTGCCCGCCGCCTTCAACGTGCTGTTCCGCCTCGAGCGCGCCTGCCAGACCCAGGTGATGGCGCTGTCCTGCAACACCAAGCTGATCTATCCGCCGCAAAATATCCTCGAAGACACCTATGAGCGGATGCTGCCGAAGCCCGGCCGCGCTGCCCGCAACGGCGAACTCGCCTGGCCCGCGCTGCTGCGCAAGCTCGACCGGGCGGATCCGTCGTATCGGGATTGAGAGCGAAAGCCGGCGCAGGCTTTCTCCATTCGTCGTCCCGGCGAAAGCCGGCAACTGTTATGTCGGTTTGGTCTGTAGGTACGGCTTTCGGTCTCGCATCATGGCATTGAGGACCGTGAGCAGCTTCCTGGCGACGGCGATGAGGGCGAGTTTGGCTGGTTTTCCGGCCTGTCGCAATCGTGCATAGAAGGCCTTGAACGGATCAGCTCTGCGAACTGCGTTGAGGGCCGCCATATAGAGGGCGTCACGAACGCGCTTTCGGCCGCCCGCAATCTTGCGCTTGCCGCGGAAGGCGCCGCTGTCGACGTTGAAGGG